>JBEINE010000170.1:0-5992 GCA_040378245.1 Hyphomonadaceae bacterium
AGCTGTGACTGGGCAGGGTTTTGGGATTGGTGTTAAACTCAACTCCTCTGACTTTCAAAAAGGCGGGCTGAGCACAACCGACAGCGTTCAAGTTGCACAATGGCTGGAGGCCTTGGGTGTGGATCTTCTGGAAATTTCTGGCGGCAATTATGAAGCGCCTGAAATGATGGGAATGGAAGGTATTGATGAGACCGCGCCGCGGCCAGAAAAAGCCGCTTCAACGCCGGCACGGGAAGCCTATTTCATGAGTTTCGCGCGAGACTTACGATCACAAACCCAAATGCGCATCATGCTGACGGGCGGGTTTCGAACAAAGTCAGCCATGCAAGCGGCCTTAGATGAGGGCATAGATGTGATTGGACTTGGCCGCCCTCTCATTATAGACTTGGGCGTTGCGCAAACATTGTTGGACGGCAAGGTTGATGCTTTGCCAAAGTGGGAGGACGTATTGCAAGGTCGTCCGGGCTTATTCAGTGCAAGGTCGCCGATCAAACTCATCCGTATGATCATGGGCTTTGCCACCACTTACTGGTATTATGTGCAATTGTGGCGCCAAGCCCGCGACGGCCGCGCTGATCCCAGTGTAAAGCCCTTGGCTGCCCTTAGCGAAGTGACAAAAGTGAGCGCGCGTCTTGCAAAAGCGCGTGGACGAAGGGCCGTCAGTGCTATTGAGCTTAACTAACACTATAGGAGTGCCAACATATGATTACGGTTGATCCCGTCCTGGCTTTCGCTCAGCATCTGCTGACTGGCCTCGTATTCCTGACAGCCTTTGTTTTTATCTATCTCAAAATCACACCCTATAAAGAGGTGACCCTGATACGCGATGGTAATGGCGCTGCTGCTTTGGGTCTGATTGGTGCGGTGGTTGGATTCTCGATTGCTTTGTCTAGAGCTATTGAGGTTTCGTCATTTTTGTCTGAGGCCGCAATTTGGGCGAGCATCGCCCTGATCGCGCAAATTGGCGCGCAATTCATCGCTCAATTGGTCGTGCCCAAGCTTTATGTCGTGATTGAAGACAGGGGCTGGGCGGCCGCGATTGTGAAAGCCGGTGTGGCGATTGCCATTGGCTTAATCAATGCCGCTTGCATGACACCATGAGTCAATATCCCCTCAAAGCCCAAAGGCGGGCATGGTCATCGGGCAAAGTGGCGCTGTCACTTTTGACATTCACGGGTGCCGTGGCCCTGAGCGCTTGCCAACCCCAATCCAGTACCGGCGGGGATCGTCGTAATCAATATGGGTCCAGAGCCGAATGCGAAGCTGATTATTCGCCGAAGGAATGTGAGCCGCAGGCCCGCTCTGGCGGTGGCTTTTTCTTTTTGGGCCCAGTTTATCCCGGCAACTGGGGTCAAAGGGGAGCAGGGGCTTTTGCCAATGGTGGTGGCCCCGGACGTGCCGCTTTGGCATCGGGAACCGGGATTGTGGCGCATCCGACCCAAACCGTGCGCGGCGGCTTTGGTGCCACTGGGCGCAGCTATTCCTATCGAGGCGGTTGATGCGCCGCGACATAGAGCGTCCCCGCCCAGAGCTGGAGGCCCGCCTCAGAGGCCTCAACATGTGGCCTGACAATGGTCAGCCCTTCTATGATGAAAGCGCCGCCTATGTTTTCAACACGGACCAGATTGAGACCCTTTATGATGCCACAGCAGAGCTTGAGCGGATCGTGGGGATCGCGGTTGATCATGTGATCGCTCAAAATCGGTTTGCCGACTTGGGCATTCCCAAAAACTTGGCCAACTATGCCGCTGAGACGCGTCAGCGCGGCGATCCGTCAATTTATGGTCGCATGGACTTGGCCTATGATGGGATAAACCCGCCAAAATTACTGGAGTATAATGCCGATACACCAACCGCCTTATTTGAAGCGGCCGTCTTGCAATGGGAATGGTTGAAAGCCACTCACCCATCCGATGATCAGTATAACTCGCTCCACGAGGCCCTGATCGCCAATTGGGCGAGCTTGCGAACGATCTCAAATCACAATCGACTCACACTCATTGGCATGTTGGACGAAGACGATGATCGCGCCACCGTTGCTTATATGGAAGATGTGGCCCATCAAGCCGGCTGGTTGACGGTGCCAACCGATATTGCCGATCTGGGCTTTGATGGACGCGGCTTTGTCGATGGGGAGGGTCTTTATGTCGAGGCGATGTTCAAGCTCTATCCGTGGGATTGGATGGCGCGGGAAGACTTTTTTGCCGATCTCGTCAAGCTAGATACGCCGGTGATGGAAACGCCGTGGCGGGCCATAGCCGCCAGCAAAGGCATTTTGCCGATATTGTGGGAGTTATTCCCAGATCACCCTAATCTTCTGCCGGCGAGCTTTCGTGATCATCCGGGTCAAGGGCCGCGCGTTTCCAAGCCGGTGTTTGGTCGCGAGGGGGCCGACATCGCCTTCATTGACGTCGCGGGGGCGCCAGACTCTGTCGAGGGCGGTTATGGCGATCAAAAGCGTGTCTACCAAGCCTATCACCCTTTGCCCGTTTTTGACGGCTGGCACGCGGTTGTGGGGTCATGGGTTATTGGTGGGGAACCTTGTGGCATTGGTGTGCGAGAGGACCGGGGCCCAGTCACGGGCCCAAGCGCCAAGTTCCGGCCCCACCGGATGGTGGATTAGGGCTCTGCCGCACAGCTTAAAGAGCAGGGGCGCCACGTTCCGATGCTTTTGTGCCAAAATCTCGGTCGCAAAAGCATCGCCGACATCGCGAAAGGCGGTCAAAAACACACAAGCACCGATCAGCAAAGCCAGACCTAGAGCGCGTGTAGGTGTTTGATTTAGTTTCTGTTTATCCCGCTTTTTTGATTCAATAAGACGAGACAGACCCTAGTTACCGTTTGTGACAGTGAAGCCGTTAGCGATAGCAGCTGATGTCAAAGCGACATTGCCAACAATGTCTCGAGCGGTGAGATTGGCAACAGATTGAGTAAGAGCACCATTTTGTTGTGTGCTATTGATGTTACGCAAGCTGTTTGCGACCAAAGACGACAAGGTGAACGAGTTTGAAAGTGCTGCAGTGGTTGCACTCACATTCGCGCCGACATCTCTAATGGTCGCATTGGTGATGGCGCTGGGGTCAATATTGCAAAGCTGTTTGTTGGTTGCATTGATGGCACTTGCCGTCGTCGCGCTCACCGTCCCAGTGTTGCAGATCGCAGCGCTGGTTGCAGTTACGCTTTTATTAACATCAGTTACTGTTGTGTTCAAAGTCGATGCGACATCGCCACGGAAGAATTGGTCATTGTTAATGGCGCTGATTGGACCCGCAACATCGGCACTGAAGGTATTGCCAATGGCCGCTGCGGTTAATGCAACATCACCACCAACCTTCTCTACAAGACCGTTTAAGGTCGCATAGACTTTCGCATTCACCGAATTCTGAGTGTTATTGACTTGAGTGTTAACGCCTGAAGAGGTGTTTCTCACGTTAACACTTGCTGAGTTTGCAATTGCTGCTGTGGTCGCAGTGACATTGCCACCGACGTCAACCACAGTTGCATTCATCTTCGCAATTGTATTGGCAACATTCTTCTGGTTGGTATTAATCACCGTGGGGGTTGTGGCAAAAGCCGAGGTTGCAACCGACGCCCCAAGGACGATGCAGGTTGCACCAAGTAGCAATTTCCGATTGATCATTTTTAGTCCCTTCCTGAATGATAAGATGGCAACCTTGTGTTGCCCTATTATCGGTTTTTATATTTTTTACGCACTCTGCTCGTGGTTCACCATTCGGATTCCCGCTCACACTTTGATGTCCCTCGCGCTCAATATCCACTGGCGCGCCGACGAAATCAGTCTGTTTTCAAAAGCTGGGGCCTACCAAGACAACAATCGGTGGTGCAGGTCACTCCAAAGTTGAAAAGCATAAAGGCAAAGCTGTCTCATTTTGGGACAAATCTCCGTCTAATTTCCGCCCTGCCCACGCAGCTCACGCAGCATCTGAGCTGCGGCGCGCTCCTGAGAGGTTACCGGGTCTTGGCGGGTCGGCGCAGCCAGCCCGCGCGGTGGATTGCCCATCATCTGCCGGTCGTCAGTTCCCAGCGTCACAGGATTGTCTTGTGGACCGGGGCTGCTGTTTTGCCAGACAGGTAGATCACCCTGGGTGTTGACCGGCGGGTTCTGGGTCAATCCACCTTGAGTTTCTTGCGCTTGACGGAGCCATGGGGCGAGGGGGACTGATTGATAAGGGGTCCACCTTTGAGGCGCACCGGCTCCAGCATAAGCGGCTACGATAGAAGTACGAGCTGGAACAAACTCAGCTTGGCGCGCGAGCTGTTTGCAGGGTTGCGCCTCCTCCTCATAAAGGCCAGCGGCAAATTCAAAGACAGAGCGGTCTATGATATTGCGAATGGCCATTTGAATGGGCTCGTTTTGCCGCCCCCCTGCGCCAATATCGAGCGTGCCTTTATTGGCGGCAATCAGAGCACTCAATTCACGCTGCCGGCCACGAACTTGTTTTCGGTAAGACCGTACCGCTATAACTTCGGTCGTGCGCGCATCGATCAGTCGCAGGTCCATGCCCACATCGACGACATAATCGCCGTTGGAAGCATAAACAGACCCGACATTGCGGCCTGAACTTCCAATCGAGACATCCTGCCCGCGCGATTGAATATTATGATTATACTCGCTTATGCCCCCGACAATATAAAGATCGACCCCTTGGATCTGCCCTTGTTGAGGCACGCGGATCACAGTGGGAGAATCACGTAACATGCGGTTATTGGCAAATTCGAGGTCAGCTTGGGTAACGCCCGTATCAAACCGTTCAATAACCCGCATACCTGTGTTTGAAACGGCGGTGATCGCCATCAGGGTTGCGCCTTGAGTTAATCGTCTACCCAGATAGATATCGTCAGCACCCGTCATATCGGTAATGTGACCGACCGCAATTCTAGGCGCTGGATAGGATTGGCGACCGGCCACATTGGCCATGCAGGCCATGGCTGCGCTGTAGTCCGATTGCGTTGCCGAAACCGGACTGCCCCGTAATGGGACAATGGGTTCAACTGGTTTTGAACTTGTGGCGCTTGTGGCGCATCCACCAACCCATAAAGCCGCAGCCATTAGTATGGACGTGCATAGGCGAGAGAGATGATGCTTCGGTTTCATTATCTTATCCTGAAATGGTCTAGCGTGGTGCCGTAACAGAGGCGGAAACCCGGCCCGTGTTAACCTGCCAGATTGAAATCACTGAATTACTGGTGTTATTAATGAACACATTATTGGCGATTGATGTCGCGGAGACAGAAGGCCGGAGCGTTGATTGCGGTAAGCGGCCGCTTCGAAAACCGACTTGGTTACCAATGCCAGTTGATGGGTCTGCTAATCTTGCGGGGCCAGCCGAACGGCTGCCACCAAGATCAATGGCCCGACCATTCACAAACAAGCGCGTGCCGTACGCATCACGACTGGGCGTGCGATAATTGCTCGCCTCAACATCGGGAGTCATGCCGTAGGTTCGACGAATGTCATCGGCACCTTGCTGTTGCGCCAAGGCTATTTGGGGCGAGCCCGCAACGAAAAGCGCTAGAGGCAGGGCAAAAAATCGCGATGGTTTCAATCCCAGATCAAAGTTTTGCTTCACGATAACCCCCCCTTTAAATCCCTAAGTCAAGGCAGACCCGCGTTCTGACAGGCAGTGAAGCAAAGACGCAAGGCCTGTGCCAAGTCAGCTCGGACGTTAATAGAGGGGTTGATAATCGTTTTGGAAGGTTTTGTTAAGCATTATTAACCGAGCCGCTGTCACGCTCGCATCTGGACAATTGAACCGAGCGGCAAGGCTGCGTCATTTTGAACTGCGTCATTATGGAACAAGATTAGGGTCTGTCCCCGTCTTTTTTGAAGCCAAAAAGCGGGATCAACAGACGCGAAATTAAATACCTAGACGCGCCACTTGGTTCTTAAAGAACCAGACGCGCGATGGGTGTCCCCTGAGGGCACGTTAGGGTCCGGAAAATCATGGACCAGCATCAAAAAGACTTTGGG
>JBEINE010000288.1:0-2211 GCA_040378245.1 Hyphomonadaceae bacterium
GAGCGCGCAAAAAAGCGGGATAACTTAGGTTTTGTCGCTTCGTCCATCATTATGTTTACCGCGTTCACAATGCTTGGATCAAGTTCTGGGTTCTGGACCAAATTCAACGCGTGAGTGTACATTTCATCCATGGCCTTATTGACCATCGGATGGTAATTCGATCTGAAACTGAGTTGGTGTCTTGCCATGTAAACTGCTCCAACAAAGCATATTACTAACAAGAATGAGCCGAAAGTTTCTATCACAGCCTTATCGAACCTCTTTGGCCCCGAGCCGTCTCGATCTAGAATGTAGTAAGTCAATTGAGAAAAAGCAAATTGCTTGCAGTATGTCAATATTCCGACCGAAATTCCGACCGAGATTTCTACCAGATATTTTATTCGGTTCCAATCCGCCTTGCTGATGGCCCCGTTGCCGCGCTGTGCCGAGTATCGGAAGCAGCATTTCGCACTTTTTGCGCGTTTTCCTTTTGTTTGTTGGTCAGTTTTTTCCATTCGACTATATGGGGCCCCGCTTCTTTAATGATTGACGGCAGCATGATTACAAAAGTGACGGCGATTAAAGTGAATGAAACCCAGCCTGGACCAAAAGCAGCTAGAGCCTCCAAAGCGTCAGAAAGGACTGCGCTATCCACTTCCATCATCAAACTTTCACGAACCAATATTAACAGTAAGAAGGCTGAAGGATATTGAGCATCTTATGTCACGAGTCAAATATCAGTGAGATATATTTGAAGCTCAGGCGACCTGCCGCCTTTTCTTGACCTTTGGCGCGCGACACGGTCTATCGCGACTTCAAACTTACCTAGCATATGGCATTCACTTTCATGACCGCACATCGCACTCACACCTGCGGCGCATTGCGCGCTGACCATGTTGGCCAGACCGTAACTCTGGCGGGCTGGATCCATCGTCGCCGCGATCATGGGGGCGTCGCCTTTATCGATTTACGCGATCATTATGGCATCACCCAGATCGTTTGTGGCCCAACCAATCCGAATTTTGAGCGCCTGACGCATTTGCGCGCCGAGAGTGTCATCGGCATTGGGGGCGAAGTCATCTCCCGCGATCCTGCGGCGATCAATCCGGAGCTTGCCACCGGTGAGATCGAAATCCGGGTCAATACTTTGGAGATACATTCAGAAGTCGAAACTGAATTGCCAGTGCCCGTCTTTGGCGAGCCTGATTATCCCGAAGACATTCGCCTGCGTTATCGCTTCCTCGATCTGCGTCGTGAAACCCTCCACAACACCATCTTGTTGCGTGCCAAAATGATCGCGAGCATTCGCCGCGCGATGGCCGATAGTGGCTTTACTGAGTTTCAAACCCCGATCCTGACGGCATCAAGCCCAGAAGGCGCGCGCGATTTTCTGGTGCCAAGCCGCCTCAACCCCGGCAAGTTTTACGCGCTGCCTCAGGCCCCGCAGCAATTCAAGCAATTGATCATGGTCGCGGGCTTTGACAAATATTTCCAGATCGCCCCCTGCTTCCGCGATGAAGACCCCCGCGCAGACCGCAGCCCGACAGACTTCTATCAGCTTGATATGGAAATGAGCTTTGTTGATCAGCAGGATGTTTTTGACACGATGGAGCCTGTCATCAGGGGCGTGTTTGAAGAATTTGGCGGCGGCAAAAAAGTCGATAAGGATTGGATCCAGATCAGCTATAAGGATAGCGCGCTGTGGTATGGCACCGACAAGCCCGATCTGCGCAACCCAATCAAAATGCAAGATGTCAGTGAGCATTTCAAAGGCTCAGGCTTTGCGATCTTTGCCAATCTGTTGGAGCAAGCGGGCACCCAAATCCGCGCCATTCCCGCACCCACAGGTGGCAGCCGCAAGTTCTGTGACCGCATGAATGCCTTTGCGCAAAAAGAAGGCCTGCCCGGCATGGGCTATATTTTCTGGCGTCAAGCTGAAGATGGCTCTGGCCTTGAAGCGGCAGGCCCATTGGCGAAAAACATCGGCCCCGAGCGGACAGAGGCCATCCGCCAGCAATTGGGCTTAGAGTCAGGCGATGCGGCCTTCTTCCTAGGGGGCAAGCCCGCCGCCTTTGAACGTGTGGCCGGTAAAGCGCGCATGGTGATTGGCGATGAGCTTGGCTTAACGCAGACTGAGCGGTTTGCCTTTGCTTGGATCGTCGATTTCCCAATGTATGAGCTGGACGAGGCGACAGGCAAGATCGACTTTGGCCACAACCCCTTCTCCATGCC
>JBEINE010000189.1:0-5336 GCA_040378245.1 Hyphomonadaceae bacterium
ATCGGCCTGTGGCTGAGTATGATAATGACCTTTTGGATAGTTTCCCTCGAGGTGCTCACCTGGTCCTCTGTTACCCGGGCGGCTCCAGCCGTAGGTTTAACGTGGAACCTAATCATGCCGCGATGATCGCGGCCATTTCGTCCCCGCCCTAACGATCTCAGCGCCAGTTCGCTTCGGCGATTCGCAGCCAATTGCCGCCAAGGATGAGTGCCAGATCGGCGTCGGCATAGCCCATTTTTATCAGGCGCGACACGATTGAAGGTAAGGCTTCCGGCGCAACCAGCCTGATTTCAGAGCGGGTTCCGTGAGGAAATGTGTGCTTCATCTTGGTGAGGTAGTCGAGCAATTCCTGCTGATCATAAACATAGTCTAGTGAAATGCCGACGTGCTCGGGTCCGACAAGTTGCACGGCATGGTCCAGATGACGCATATAGGCCTCAACAAGATCGACGCCCGGCGCGCACAAGAAATCGCCTATCCCGTTAATGCCAACGACCCCGCCTTGGGCTGCGCAAGCGCGGATTAAGTCGTCTGATATATTGCGCGGATGGGGATGAATAACGGCACAATTGGAATGTGAAAAGATAACTGGCTGCTGGGAGGCTTCCAAGGCTTCGCGGGCGGTGCGCTCGCCAGTATGAGAGCAGCAAACCGTCATGCCGACGCGGTTCATTTCCCCAATCATACTGCGCCCAAACGGCGTCAACCCACCGTCAAGTTCATCATAAACGCCAGATCCCGCCAAGTTTTGACGATTATAGGCAATCAACATCCAGCGCACGCCCAATTCATAGTAACGCGCGATGCGCCTCAAATCGTCGCCAATGCCAGAAGCACCTTCTACGTCAAAGAAGACCCCGAGTTTGCCTTCTTGCCGCGCCAGCAAAATGTCGCCCGGCTTGGCGATTAGGCGATAGCGATCCGCGCGCGCCTGAAACCAGCTGACAAACCAAACGAGCATGGCCTCATGTTCTTGCGGGCTTTGCTCGCCAAATCCGATGTTGACTGACACCACGTCAAAACCTGCCGCGCGAGCGCGCTCGATTTGCGGCAAGAAAGTCTCGTCGCCCGCGCGCAACGGCATGCAGGCATGATTATCCCAAGCCAGCGTTTCGCTCAGCAGTTTTTGAACGCGAGCATGGACTTTTTGGTCCAGGATAGCAGCGTTAGGGGGCATCACAGTTTCCGTACAGATATGTATTGTCACTTTTATAGCGGGCGCATATAGTTTTTCAATGTGATTGCGCTTATCGCTTTTTCACATCAGGAAGCCAACATGCTCGATTTTGCGACCCTTGCCCCACAAGCTGAGACGCTGCTGGCCGATGTGACAGCTTTACGCCGTGCCATTCACGCCGAGCCCGAGCTTGGGCTGCATACACCCAAGACCATGGCAAAGGTGCGACGGGCGCTGGAAGGCTTGCCTCTTGAATGGCGCGAGGGACCGTCAACAACTGGCCAAGTGGCGATATTGCGCGGGAGCAGAAACGGCCGCACGATATTGCTGCGCGGCGATACCGATGCCCTGCCCCTGACCGAGGATACAGGCCTTGACTTTGCATCCACCGTTAAGGGGGCGATGCACGCCTGTGGCCATGATAGCCACACCGCCATGCTGGTGGGTGCAGCCAAACTTTTGAGTGCAAACCGCGAGAGCTTGTCAGGTAGTGTGATGTTTATGTTCCAGCCGGGCGAGGAGGGCTTCCACGGCGCGCGCTATATGCTGGAAGATGGCTTGCTGGACCCGCTCCCTGATGCCGCCTTTGCATTGCATATCATGCCCAATGGTCAATATGGTGTGTTCAGTGGCCAGGCTGGGCCTTTATTGGCTGCGACGGATCGTTTTGAAGTCATTGTCAAAGGCAAAGGCGGGCACGCCTCGGCACCATCGGATACAATTGATCCCCTTCCCATTGTTTGCGAGATTGTCACGGCAATTCAGGCGATGGTGACGCGCCGTATCTCCGTGTTTGATCCCGCCGTCGTCACCGTCGGCAAGATCGAAGGTGGCACGACTGATAACATCATTCCCGAAACTGCCTCTTTGCTGGGGACGATCCGCACTTTGTCCAATACGACCCGAGCAAAAGTTCTCGATAGCATGAAACAACTCGTGACCCACATCGCGGCGGCCCATGGCGCAACTGGAGAAACGACCTTTGAGCAGGGCTTTCCCGTTACACATTGTGACGCGAACGCGGTCGCCTTCGGCAAAGCGGTTGTCGAGAGAGTCTATGGGCCTGATGCTTGGATAACGATGTCGACCCCTTTGATGGGCGGGGAAGATTTTTCTTATGTTTTGCAGAAACTTCCCGGGGCCATGTTCTTTCTGGGTGCAGCCAAAGAAGGCAGTGATTGGACGCAGTGCTGTGCCCTGCATTCCAACCATATGGTGATGGATGATAGCGTTATGGCACGTGGTGTGGCGGTGCATGCCGCGCTTGCCTTGCAATTTTTGGACAAGGGTTTTGGGATATGACGGCGGCATCTGAACTCGCCGACTTAGCCCGGCGCTATTGGCAGTTTGAACAGGAAGAAACGCCTTTCTCGGCCTTTCTCGCGGGACAGGCGGAAAACGACGTCATTTTGTTCCGTGAAGCACCAGGCGACTATGACCGCCGCGCAAACCGCGCAGCCGACATGGCAAAAGAATTATCATTGATATCGACCACGGACTTCTCCGTGCAGGACCGTGTTACCTATCGTTTGCTGGAACGCGAACTGGATGCCATTGGCGCGCTCTATGCGGTGGACAGCCACTTGCGCCCGTCCTTGCTGCCCGTAGGGCCTGATTTTAACACCGTTTTTTACGCCAATGGCGCGCAAATTGGTGACCTGAAAAGTGCGAAACTCCATGTAGATCGGCTCGCGGCCTTTCCAGCCTTTATCGCCGATGTGAAGGCCTGTCTCGCGGCGGGCTATACAAAAGGGATACGATATCCCCGCCTTATCCTTGAAGTGGCAGCAAAGAACACACGGGCATTGGCGAGCGCCGCCCCCGACGCCACGCCTTGGTATGCGCCCTTCGTGAAAAGTCCGATTGCCAGCCATCCCGACGTTCAAAAACAGGCTCAGATTGCGCTGAAGATCATAGGCGAAGAACTCATCCCGGCTTTGAAAGATTATGCGGATTATTTCGTTGGGCCGCTGATGGATGGCGCGCGCGAAACGATTGCTTGCACCGATGGACCCATGGGGGACGCCTACTACAAGACATTGGTGCAATATTTCACCACCACTGACATGACCCCTCAAGATGTCCATGCCATGGGGCTTAGCGACGTGGCGCGGCTGGAGGAGGAGCTGGGTGGTCTTGCCAAAAACGCAGGCTTTGATGGAGACGTTGCTGGCTATCGACATTTTCTGGCGACCGACCCGCAATTCATCTTGGCCGATGCAAACGCCTTGCGAGAGGCTGTCGAGATATTGTGCAAGCGGATCGACGGCAAGATCCCGGCCTATTTCTCGCGTATCCCGCGCATCACTTATGGCGTGGAAAGCATGCCGGCCGCGCAATCGGCCAGCATGCCGCCTGGCTATGCGCAACCGGCCCCTCCAGGGGGATCGGTCGCCGGAAAGTTCTGGGTCAGCGGTCTGCCTGAAAAGTGCCCCACCTATATGCATCCTGCCCTTGTTGTGCATGAGGCGTGGCCGGGCCATTTGATGCATATTGCGCTGATGTCAGAGTTGGAAGAACTTCCGGAATTTCGGCGACATGGTGCTGTGAAATATACAGCTTACATCGAAGGTTGGGCGCTTTATTGTGAGCAATTGGGCATTGAACTGGGGATCTATCAAACGCCGCACCATCATTATGGACGCCTTGAAATGGAAATGTGGCGGTCGTGTCGGCTGGTCGTCGATACCGGTATCCATATTCACAATTGGTCGCGCGATCAGGCTATTGCTTATTTGACCGAGCGTCTGACTCTGAGCGATGATACGATTAGCGCCGAAGTGGACCGCTACATCGCCTTGCCCGGTCAAGCGCTTGGCTATCAGATTGGCGGGTTGAAAATCCGTGGCCTTCGCAAACGTGCGCAGGAGGCTTTGGGTGATCGCTTCTCAATCCGCAGCTTCCATCAAGCGGTGATGACGGCAGGCGGGGTGACGCTACCCGTGTTAGAAGACATCGTCGATCATTGGATTAGCGAAGCAGCCTGATGCCCTTGGATCCTGTCAGTGGTATTTGGTTTGAGCTGCACGGGCGCGGCACGCCGCTTATGATCACTTTGCCGCTGATGGCGACGCACATGGCAAGTATGGGGCCAGACAGTGAAGTCGTCTTGCGCGACTATCTCGCACTTTTGACAGACAGGTTTCAAATCCTGTTGGTCGATTATCCGAGTATTGGCAAAAGCCTTGATATAAAGCCCGAAGAACTGACCGCTGATCGTGTTTGCCATGATTTACTAAGCGTTGCGACAGCGGCGGGTTTTGATGACTTTGCCTATTGGGGTTATTCTTGGGGGGGCGCGATCGGGCTGCAACTGGCTGCGCGGACAGATAGATTGACCGCACTGATTATTGGCGGTTGGCCGCCGCTCAACGCGCCTTATGCCAACATCTTGGCAGCAAGCCGCCGGAAAATTGGCAATGTGCCGCCCGGATCCATGGTGATCTTACGATCGCCGGATCAATATCGCCAATGGTCTTTTTATTATGAAAGCATGATCGATTGGCCAGAGGCCGAAGCCGTGGCCGCCATGACCTTGCCGCGTTTGGTCTATTTCGGAGCGGTCGGTGATTTGGTCGAAGCGAACTTGCCCATTAACATTGCCTCGACCATACGCCAGCATCGTGGTGAGCTTGAAGCTAGGGGCTGGCAGGTGATTGAGTTTGTCGGCGAAGGCCATGGCGTGTGTATGAAACCCGGCTTGATCGTGCCGCCCATCGCCGCTTTTCTGGATGAGATGGTGAAAAATGACTGAGCCCCTTGATTTCCTCTATCCCCCGATTGATACCGCTTGCCGATCCCGACGGACCTCAACTGCGACCCCTATCCGTTTTCCGAATCTGGGTTTTGCCAGCGGCCTGCACCTTTGCAGTGGCAGCCACATGGCCAAACGGGAAGTTGCTACTGCCATAGAGGCTTTGTTGGCCCGTCTACCCAGACTGGCCATTGTGGAACCCCACAAGATTGACGTACGCGGTTGTGAATTCTGTCAGCCCAAGGAACTGATGGCAATGATCGCTTAGGGTCTGTCCCGTCTTTTTTATCAAAAAAGCGGGATCAACAGACCCTAAATCAAATACCTAGACGCGCAAGCTGGTTCTAAAAGAACCTGACGCGCTCTAGGCAAAGCGCTTGGCTGCGGCGCTGAGCCAATTGGCAA
>JBEINE010000161.1:0-6526 GCA_040378245.1 Hyphomonadaceae bacterium
GAACCAGGTTGCGCGTCGAGGTATTTGATCTAGGGTCTGTTTATCCCGCTTTTTTGATTCAAAAAAGCGGGACAGACCCTAGCGCGGCAGGCCCGCTAATTTCCCAAAGTGCCATCGATATCATGCAATATCAGCATGTTAACGTCGTCCACGGCGGTGCGGCGGCCCTTCAACAGCTCCATGATGCGCTCATCAGACATGAACCGCCATAAAGCAATAGGATTTGGATACCAGAAGGTCCCCATGATATCCCATTGGCCCGGTGGCCCGATTAGGGCCAGAGCAACGGTGGCCTGCGCAATTCGTCTCGCCCCATATTCCTCAAGAATGGGCGAGACGGCGTCCTGATAGCTTTTCCAGGCCGCATCTGCGCGACCATCAGGGAGATCGTGGCGCAGGCGCATCAGCGACACGACAAGAAGCGGTTTGTCAGAGGGCAAAGACTTGATGCCCTGTACCGCCGACAAAGTCGGCTCTATTTCATCAAAAATCCCCATGCTGGAGAGGAACAGGCATCTAGCCGTGCGCGCAAGAAGTCAGCACAGCAAATTCCAGTTATTTTGCACACCCAAAAATTCCTAATTAAACCTGATAGATCGGCTAAACAGTTTTAGGGTCTGTCCCGTCTTTTTTGAATCAAACAAAGCGGGATAAACAGATTATAAATCAAATACCTAGACGCATAACCTGGTTCTTTTAGAACCAGACGCGCCCTAATGCTTTGAGGCTCGACCGTTAGGTCAATCAGAAATCATGATATTTGGCCAGTCATGCCGCCGCGCCTAACTACAAACGGCGGGTGGCGAAACCGATTGATTGCCTGACCGTAGACCAGCGGCTGGCCGTCCAAGTCGAGCACGCGGCCACCCGCAGCCTCTATAATGGCCTGACCCGCCGCTATATCCCAATCCCAAACCTGCCCGGCACGGATAAAGACATCGCCTTGCCCTGCGGCGATCAGACCAAACTTTAGGGCCGAGCTGACTTTGGTCATCTCAAATTTCTGCCCTTTTGGTAGATGCGCGGCGATGGCCTCGGGGGTGTCATGCCCGCCACGCAAGACCCGCCATATGATTTCACTGTGCGCAGCCACCGGCATAGGAAAAGGCGTGCGCACCCCCGCAAGGCTTTCCTCAAAGCCACCAAAGTCCGCCAGACCTGCAAATAATCGTCCAGACAAGGCGGGCGCCAGAATGACCCCAGCAAGCGGTCGACCCTCTTCGACATAGGCAATTGCAATCACCCAATGCGGGTCTCCCGCCGCAAATTGCTTTGTCCCGTCAATAGGATCAATACAGAAATAGGGGCCTGATAAGTCCGGGCAAGCCCCGGCCGCGTCTGCCTCTTCACCTAAGATTGCCGTCTCAGGCCAAGTCTCTCGCAATCGCGCTGTGATCAAGGCCTCGCCACGCGTATCGGCCACAGTGACAATTGATCCATCAGCTTTTGTGGCGCTGGCACAGCCGGCTTCAAACAAGGGCAGAACCAAATCTCCCGCCGCCCGAGCGACATCAATCATGGATTCGAGGATTATGGTCAGACGGTCGCGGTTGCTCACACGATGCCAGCTTTCAACAGGTCGTGAATGTGCAAAATCCCAAGGGGCCGATGATCGCTATCGACGGCAAAAATCACCGTCCGACCCTTATCATTGAGGGCGGCTAAAGCCGCACCTGCCAAAGCATCAGGGGAAATCGTCATGGGTTCCGGTGTCATGACATCAGATGCGCTCAGCCCCAGAAAATCGCCCCCAGCGCGGCGTCGGATGTCACCATCTGTAATGATGCCCACCAGTTTGCCCGCGTCGTCAATAACACCGGTGGCGCCAAACCGCTTTGACGTCATGACCAATAGCGCCTCCATCATCGGTGTCTGACGTCCAATCAGAGGCAAATCATCGCCCTTATGCATGAGGTCGCCGACTGACTTCAGCATGGCCCCCAACTTCCCGCCGGGGTGGTAGATTCTAAAGTCCTGCGCTGTAAACCCGCGCTGCTCCAACAGAGCGACCGCCAAAGCGTCACCAAGGGCTATTTGCATCGTCGTAGACGTCGTCGGCGCGCGCGTTTCGCCACAGGCCTCTTGGGCGGCCGGTAACAATAATAGATAATCGGCCGCTCGTCCGAGTGCGGAGGCCGCATTGGCTGTCATGGCAATCAAAGGGATGGAAAAGCGTTTGCAATAAGCGATCAGATCACTCATTTCACTGCCGTCGCCAGACTTGGACAGCGCCAAAACGCCATCGTCAGGTCCGATCATGCCCATATCGCCGTGACTGGCCTCCGTGGGATGGATAAACATAGCGGGTGTGCCGGTTGAGGCCAAAGTGGCGGCAATCTTGCGGGCAACATGGCCGGATTTGCCCACCCCTGCACAAATCAATCGCCCCTTAAGCGCGCCAATGCGCGCGACAATGGCTGTAAAGTCGTGGCCTATGGAGGATCGCAGCGCTGTCAGGCCTGCAATCTCGGTGTCAATAACCCTCTGACCGACGTCTATGGCTTGGCTGGCGCTCATGATGCACTTTCGGTTTTGCTTACGGGTTGCAATATGATGGCCATGATCTCAATCCCAAGTCCCTGCCCTTCAACCGCCGGCCAGAACGCTAACCCTTGGATCGGTTCGCCTGAGTGAGGCCAATCGAAAGTCAGCGGCGAGACATTGGGGCCGACAGCCATTTGTTGCCAACTCACCGGGCCGCCTGTCACAAGGCCGAACGCCATGTTTTGAGCGGGCGTATTGGGAATAGACCGCGCTAGGATCGTGACACGCACGTTTTTGCCGATAAGAGCTTCCTGCGTCTTTGGGCCGAGCCATAAACGCGCTCCTTTTGAGTATCGCGCCCCCGGTGCCAGCACACTGAAGCTCGCCAATCGTGGCCCCGCCTGATCGCCACGTGGGCCCGGTGCGCGCGTTACGGGAAAACCGTCAGCCGATTCGATGTGCGCTAAAGCCCCGACATCAAGGATCAGGCCCGTACCCGCCGCACGCGCCTCGACTGGCCCCATAGATACAGGCCGAAGCGGCCAAAGGGCCAAGCCGATTAAGGCGATGGCGACCACAAACGCCGTTACAAAAAAAACCGGAAACCGAGCCATAAATTAGTCTTGCCTGCGCGCGTCTGACACTGCAAGAGACGGGCACTGCAAGAGACGGGCACTGCAAGAGACGGGCACTGCAAGGGAAGGTCGCGCTTTAAGCGTCTTATAGCCATGTCTGAAGCCATAACACTAGGGTTGCGATGACAAAGTTTAAGATTGATCCGACATAACAGGACCCCGACGTTGATGTTTACGCGTTTAAGCCCAGCCTTTGCCCCCGATGACCACGGCTTGGTGTCTATGTACCGCGCCGCACAAAAGGCCCGCATCGCCCGCATTACAGCGGGCGTCCGCCAAAGGCTTGAAGACTTTGCCAAGGCGGGTTCCGATCAACAAGAGCATGGCTTCGTCGTACGCCCAGCCACGCCGCGGGTTGCAATTATGACAGCGTGTTTGGCGCAACAGGGGTTTGAGTGAGCGGGGCCTAACATTGGCGCGATATCTGAACCAAACCCTAGCAGTACGGCATGCGCTTAAAGAAAAAAGAGGCTTAGGAACAGTTCAATGCGTCGCTTTGCTTGCCTTGAATCAGGTCTTTGCGAAGGCAGAGCCGTCCGCAAAGACCTTCCAAAGCAAAAGAAAATCCAAAATACGGCAATTTTTTTGGAGCTTCAAATCCCCAGCCGACCCACGCGCAGCCCCTTGCCTTGTATTTTGCCTGCTTTTGGATATAGGTGCGCGCCCAACCGACCGCCCGGCGAAACGGCATGCCGTGGCGGTCATTTAGCTGGCCCTGTTTTCACGTCGAAACAAGGCTTGTGCATCTAGCACATAGGAGAGCAAAATGCCGAAACTGAAGACCAAAAGCGGCGTCAAAAAGCGCTTTAAAATATCTGCGACCGGCAAAGTCATGCACGGCGTGGTGGGCAAGCGTCACCGTTTGATGTCGCATAATGCAAAATATATCCGTCAAAACCGTGGAACCGATGTGCTGGCAACCCCAGACGCCATTCGTGTGAAGCTTTGGGCGCCCTACGGGCTTTAAGGATATAGAAAATGGCACGTATTAAAGCAGGCGAGCAAACACGCGCGCGCCGCAAAAACATTCTCAAAGCGGCAAAAGGCTTTCAGGGTCGGCGCAAAAACACGATCCGCACCGCCACGGCTGCCGTCTGGCGCGCTGGTCAATATGCCTATCGCGACCGCAAAGCCAAGAAGCGCAACTTCCGCGCTTTGTGGATTCAGCGCATCAACGCCGCCGCACGCCAACATGACATGACCTATTCGGTGTTCATCAATGGTCTGTTGAAAGCGGGCATCGAAGTGGACCGTAAAGTCCTGTCTGACATCGCGATCCGCGAACCCAGCGCCTTTGCAGCGGTTGTTGTTCAAGCCAAAGCGGCTTTGGCGGCTTAAGTCCGTCAAATCTCCTAAGTTTCAAGGGGTCCTGAGGCACTCTCAGGGCCGCTTTTGTTTTGCGGCAAAGGGGCTCCTGCGCCTTCCCCCTCCCCTTAGCCCAACCGATCGGCTAAAGGCGTTAGCATGACCGATCTCATCACTTTATCCGCCGAACTCTTTGCTCAATTAGATGCCGCCGAGGACGAAATGGCCTTAGAGGCTGTGCGCGTTGGGGCCTTGGGTAAGAAGGGCCGCGTGTCGGAGCTGCTGAAAGGCATGGGGGCTATGAGCCCGCAGGAACGTCTTGAGTTTGGGCCGGGCATTAATGGCCTAAAGCAAAGCCTGACCGATGCCATTGCCGCCAAAAAAGCCGCGCTTGCCGACGCCGCCCTTGATGCCCGCCTCCACAATGAGCGCATCGACGTGACTTTGCCGTCACGCCCCGCCCTTAAGGGTCGCATTCATCCCATCATGCAAGTCATGGAGGAGGTGACGACCATTTTTGCCGATATGGGCTTTGTCATCGCCGAGGGGCCCGATGTTGAATCCGACTTCAACAATTTCACCGCCTTGAACTTTCCCGAAAAGCATCCGGCGCGCGATATGCACGACACGTTTTTCTTTGGCCCTGGTGATGACGGCACCCGTAAGCTCCTCCGTACGCACACCAGCCCTGTGCAGGTGCGCACGATGTTGAACCAACAGCCGCCAATCCGGATTGTCGCGCCCGGCCGCACTTATCGCTGCGACAGCGATCAGACCCACACCCCCATGTTTCACCAGATTGAAGGCCTTGTCATTGAAGACGGCGTTCACATGGGGCATCTGAAGGGCGTGTTGATGGATTTCATGCGCGCTTTCTTTGAGATTGACGATTTTGACGTCCGCTTCCGCCCCCATCACTTCCCCTTCACAGAACCAAGTGCAGAGATGGATGTGCGCTGCGACCGTTCGGGGGGTGAGCTGAAAATCGGAACGGGCAGTGATTGGCTGGAGATTTTGGGCTGCGGCATGGTTCATCCCAATGTCTTGCAGGCCTGTGGGATCGATCCGCAGGTGCATCAAGGCTTTGCCTTTGGCATGGGGATTGATCGCCTCGCGATGCTGAAATACGGCATTCCCGACTTGCGCGATATGTTTTCAGCCGATGTGCGCTGGCTAAAGCATTATGGCTTTGAGCCAGTGGTGCAGCCGAATTTGGCGACGGGGTTGAGTTAGGGTTAATCCCAATTCAATCAAGCTTCCTGCTGCCTGTAGAGTTTTTTGTCTGGGACGACTTTTGGTGATGGCTCTGCCATACCAAAAGCCTGTTTCGATGATCATTGGGCGATTTTGCGTGTCAAGGCCGCAGCTTTGCTGCGCCACTACGTGGCTGATTTTTCTGCGAAAAATCAGGCCTTGACGCGCTAAATCGCCCGCCCATAATTGTCTAGGGATTTTGGTGAACCAGAATGGGCACCAAAATCCTTCCCAAGCGAATAAATTATACGTTGGTACAATCTTCCGAAGTGATTGCCCTAAGCCCCTAAAATCCAGCCCTCTTCAGTTGCCACCACCTCAACACTGGCCTCGTCCATGCCCTTGGCCGGTCCAAAGGCCGCTGACAGTTTGCCAGCATCATCCAAGGCCGCATAATGTTCGCCGATGGTGCGAACTTGCGTCAAATCTTTGAACTCGCCCACAACCGGTGTGGATTTGATCAGCGAGGGATAAATCTCCGCCATCACAATCTTGACGCCATCGAGATCGTCACGCGTTAAAGGCTGATAGCCTGTTTCAAACGGCCAGATGCGGGCGTCAGGGCGCATGTCGCGCAATTTCTTGACGGTGGGTATCCCCATAAGCGCTTGGGAGCCCACAGACCCCGCCGTGTAGAGCTTCCAGATTGGGCTAGCGCCTTTGGCGGCTAGTTCTGCAATACGATGTTCGGGCACGTCCTCTGGCCCGTGGGCACGGCCTTTTTTGGACTGAAGGGTGGTCAGCACATCGCGCGGCGGGCAGCCCCAGAACGGAAACGGCCCGCCGCTGATCAGACGGTTCATCATCGCCGCGACTTGAAAGCGATTGTTAGAATTGTCGGGCTTGTC
>JBEINE010000165.1:0-6146 GCA_040378245.1 Hyphomonadaceae bacterium
CGCGCCCGCGCCAACGCCGCCGTTGCGCCAAAAAGCCCGCACGTGGCGGGGCGAAAGAACCTGATCTGAGACTTGGCGGCTAATCCAAGGCCTGCCGCAACATCAACACCCGCTGCACAGGCGGCCACAAAAGTCGGCCCGTCCATTTGGGCTCTCTGTGCTTGCGCGAGGAGGACAGGCACAACGACAGTGAAAGGATGAAGAACTGCAGCCTCGTGGACGCAGTCAAACTCAAGCGCGTGAGCCTGAAACGCATTGACAAAGGCTGCACTGGGTGCGGGCATTGAGACGCCTGTCACAAATGTCGTGGCCTCCCCCCCTTGCCCCCAGGTTTGGGCAACCTGTGAAATAGCCGCCGCATAAGGGGAACGGACGCCCGCGATTCCAACGCCTAATGTATCAAGGGTGAAGTCAGAAACCGCTTGAACAACCTCTTTCGGCAATTCCCCATAATCCACGCTGCACACGTGATCTGCGAAAATCTGGCTGGCGCTGCGCACTTTGCCGTCTGCATGGGATTTGTGAGTTTGTCCGGACATAGGCGGTCTTACCACGACGTGGTTTTGGTGCAATATGGCTGTGTATGCCATACAAAGCCCGAATCATAGGTCAGATAGAGATCTAGGTCATGGAAAGATTGACCACTCATGAGCGGTAAAATGACGATAGAGGAGGCGCCGTCTGTCCTCGCCAGCCAAGCGCGCGGCGGGCGGGTGTTTATTCCAAGCGGCCCCATTGAGCCCCTGGCCTTAGCGCGGGCTTTTGCTGCGCAACCCCATCACGCCGCCGATCTGACCTTTTGTGGCATGGCAATTCCCGGTATTAACACCACCGACTGGGCCGCCGTGCACCCACATACCAAAAGCGACATCTTTTTACCAAATCCCGCGTTGAGGGCCACAATCTTAACGGGCCAGACGCGTGTGCTACCGATGCATTACAGCGCCGCCTATCGGTTTTTGCGCGAGGCGCCCTTCAAGGCCGCCGTCTTTCATGTGTGTCCGCCCGATGATAGCGGCACCTGCAATATGTCGCTCAGCGCTGATACCAGCCTAGCCTTTGTGGACCGCTCCCTCTTCAAATTGGGCATCATCAATCACGCATTGCCGCCGATTAAAGGCGCACCACATGCCTCTATGACTCTGTTTGATGCCACAATCGAGATCGACGAGGCCCCCATAACCCTAGAGCTGGCCGACACGCTTCAGACCGATAGCGCGGCGGCGATAGCTTCTCATGTTGCGGCTTTGGTTGAGGATGGGGCCGTCTTGCAAACGGGCATAGGCAAATTGCCGGGCGCGGTTATGGCAAGCCTGAAGGGTCATCGCGGTCTGCGCCTGCATTCTGGGCTGATCGGCGATTGGGCGATGGACCTGATGAACGCAGGCGCATTTGACACCAGCACAGGCGCTTTGACCGCGGGCGTTATTCTAGGCTCGCAAGCGCTGCATGAGGCTCTAAGCGCTGATGCGAGCTTAACCCTCGCACCTATCAGTGTCACCCATAGCGCCGCCCACATAGCCAGCCTTGATGGCTTTACCTCCATCAATGCCGGTTTAGAGATTGATTTATATGGCCAGATTAATTGCGAATATGCCGGTGATCGGGTGATTGGCGGCGTCGGCGGGGCGCTGGATTTCTTGCGCGGTGCACGCGCCAGCCGTGGCGGTAAGCCCATCGTGATGATTGCGAGCGAAGGAAAGGGCGGGGTCAGCCGAATTGTACCCCGACTGACGACCCCAACAGTCTCGATCGGCCGCTGTGACGCGCCCATTCTGGTGACTGAACATGGATGGGTGGATTTAGAGCCTATGGATATGCATGGGCGTGCGCAGGCGATTATCGGGCTTGCTGGGTCAAGCCATGTCCAAGCGTTAGGTGCGGCTTGGCAGGCTCTCAACACATGAAACGCGCCAAACCCCTTTACCGGCATTTAGCCGACGACTTGCGTACGGCCATAACCGAGGGCCAATATGGGCAAGGCGATCTTCTCCCGACTGAATTAGACTTATGTGGCCTCTATCAAGTGTCTCGCCACACCGCCCGTGACGCGCTTCGTATGCTGGCTGACGAGGGGCTCATTGCTCGAAAAAGGGGGGCGGGCACTATTGTCATCGCCAATCGGTCGCCGGGGCCATTCTCGCAGGACTGGGGCGAGATTGGCGATATTCTGCAATATGCACGCGATACCAGGTTGATCGTGCATAGCTTTGGTCAAGCGTCTGCATCAGATGTGGCAGACATGAGCCTCGATCCGTCATTGAGCTGGATGATGGTAAAAGGCGCGCGGCAGCGCGTCTCAGGCGGACCACCTTTAGCTTTAACCACAATTTATGTGCGCGCCGACATTATGCCGACACGTGAGATTGTTGAGACTTGGCCCCAGGCGATTGGTGAATACATCGCCACCCATAATGGCGTCCGCGCTGCGCGCATCGACCAGGAAATCTCCGCGATGGCCCTCGATAAAGCGAGCGCAAAAGCCTTAGGCCAACACACAGGCGATCCCGCTTTATGTACCCTTCGCCGCTATTTGGACGCTGCAGGCCAAATATTCATCGTCAGCATCAGCACTCATCCGGGCGACCGGTTTGCTTATCGCATGTCAGCCGTGCGATGAGGGCAGGGTTTGCTATTTCGCCACCGATGGCACTGGGGCTGGCCCAAAGGGCACCACACTCATGCCAATTTTGGCCGACGCGCCCGTGATCTCCCGTCCATAGGACAGATAGACAATAGAGCGGTTCTGCATATCGATAATGCGGCGAACGGCCATTTTCTTAAACAAAAGACTGGCACCTTGTGACGCGATTTCGGCATTTTTGGGCAAGGCGCTCAAAGTTGTTTCGTCAATTGCGGCAGTAGCGTGGCAATCAATGGCGCTGTTGGACGGATTTTCAAACCAATTGCCTTTTCCCATGCGATCTAGAAACCCGCGATCAAACGTCACAAAGTGGCAGACGACGCTGGAAATATCAGGGTCAGCAACGGCTGTGACTCTAAACTCGTTGCCTGTCCAATCATTGTTGAAATCGCCAACTTTTTCCCCAGCTGGCGAGCAACCGGCAAGTATCAGGCTGAGCAGGGCCGCCGAAATTAGAGCGAGCTTTTTCATGTTGATGGCGTCCTTCAAAGGAGGGGGGGTTGATCGCTTACTTGGCTCGGTGGAAGCGCAATCGCAAGGTGGATGATGTGTCAGGGGGCGATGTGGAGCTAACGTCTGTCTGCAAATGCCCATTCATTATCATTTCGGCGAAAATAGGTTGCCACGTGGGCAGCATTATTGCATCGTCTGCGGACAGGAAGAGAGTCACATATTGGGGAGCGTTCAGGGCATGCGGATTGCTGTTTTAAAAGAAGTCCGTGATGGCGAGACACGTGTGGCCGCCTCTCCAGAAACGGTGAGAAAACTGATTGCTGCAGGTCATAGTTTAACAATTGAGACGGGTGCCGGTGATGGCGCTTCTACCCCTGACCGCCTGTTTGTTGAGGCTGGTGCTGCAATAGGGCATAACGCGCAGGCAACGCTTAAAGATGCCGATTTGTTGATGAAGGTGCGTCGACCGACTGAAGCCGAACTTAAGCTCATGCCCAAAGGGGCAGGCGTGATTGCATTTTGGAATCCCTATTCTGACAAAGCCCTAATTGAGGCTGCTGGCCAGCAAGGTCTTGTGGCCCTGTCGATGGAGTTTACGCCGCGTATCTCGCGTGCGCAGGCAATGGACGCCTTGTCCTCACAAGCCAATCTGGCTGGTTATAGGGCTGTTATCGAAGGCGCGACGCTGTACGGCCGTGGCTTTCCGATGATGATGACCGCCGCGGGGACGGTTTCAGCCGCCAAATGCTTTGTGATGGGGGCAGGGGTTGCGGGCCTTCAGGCTATTGCGACAGCCCGCCGCCTTGGTGCCATTGTGACAGCAACCGATGTGCGCCCTGCGGCCAAAGAACAAGTGGCCTCATTGGGTGCTAAATTCGTCGCTGTGGAGGATGAGGAGTTTAAGGCCGCTGAGACCGCTGCGGGCTATGCCAAGCCCATGAGTGCTGAGTATCAGGCCAAGCAGGCGGCTTTGGTGGCTGAGCATATCGCCAAGCAAGATGTGGTGATCACGACTGCGCTGATCCCAGGTCGCGCCGCGCCGGTGCTCGTTACGGCGGCCATGGTTGCGGCCATGAAGCCCGGAAGCGTTATCGTCGATTTGGCCGTGGAGCAGGGCGGTAATTGCCCGTTGTCGAAGGCCGACGCGATCGTGGTGACCGATAATGGTGTGACGATTGCTGGTTTCACCAATCTGCCCGGTCGTTTGGCGGCGGATTCGAGCGCCCTTTATGCCAAGAATCTGCTCAACTTAATGCCTTTATTGACCGATAAAGAAACTGGCGCTTTCGCGCCTGACTATGACGATGAAATCATCAAAGGCATGTTGCTCACAAAGGATGGAGCCGTCGTTCACCCGTCTTTGGTTCCAGCACCAGCTGCATAAGGAAAATTTTATGGAAGCCGTTGACCCAACCGTATTTCGTCTGGCCATCTTCGTTTTGGCGATCTTTGTGGGCTATTATGTCGTATGGAGCGTAACGCCCGCCCTCCACACGCCTTTGATGGCGGTGACAAATGCCATCTCGTCGGTGGTTATCGTGGGCGCATTGATTGCCGCCGCCTCAATTTTGCCAGATGGTTCAGCCGATGGCGCGACATGGATATCGCGTGGGATGGGTGGCGTAGCTGTTGCTCTGGCTGCCGTGAATATTTTTGGCGGGTTTTTGGTGACCCAGCGCATGTTGGCGATGTATAAGAAGAAGGAAAAGGAAAAGTGAGTGCTTTAGCCTTAAGGGATATAGTCGCTACGCTACGGAGTTTAGGTAGCGAGAACGCTGTAATGTTCGGCATTGAAACATTTGCCATTGTTGGATCATATGCGCGCGGCGAAGCGACAGAGAAGAGCGATATTGACATTGCGGGCCGCGTTATCGGCTCACCTTCACTGTTTGACGTGTCAAGAATGATTAAGGTTTTAGCCGAAAAGCTCGGTCGAAACGTCGATCTTGTTTTTCCCGAAGACATGCCTGATTACAAGCGTGACCATATCATGCGGGACTATGTCGCTCTGTGACGTCGAATGACTTTGTTCTTCTGCGCGATATGCATGCGGCCGCTCAACAAGCCATGAGATTTGTCGGCAATTTGAGTGTTCAGATGTTTGCCGAGGATGAACTCAGGTTCCGGGCGGTTGAACGCTGCCTTGAGATTGTCGGTGAGGCAGCTGGAAAAGTTAGCGCAAAGACAAAGTTGGATCACCCAGAACTTGCTTGGCGAGAGGCTTCTGATATGCGCAATCTGTTGATTCACGGATACCGGTCAGTCCGCCCTGAAATAATCTTCCGCACAGTCCGAGAGGACATCCCCATTTTGATCAGGTTAATCGACACCATCCTTGAAAGCCCGTCACCATGAACCCATCTCTCGCCGCCCTTTTATATCTCGTCTCCGGGGTTCTTTTCATTTTGGCTTTGCGGGGCTTGTCCAGTCCTGAAACCAGCCGTCAGGGCAATACATATGGTATGGTCGGCATGGCGATTGCCATTGGCACGACTTTGCTGGCCGTAAAGCTCGATATCACGACCATTGGCGTGATTGTGCTAGCAACCGCGATTGGGGGCGGTATCGGCGCGGTTCTGGCGCGCCGAATTGCGATGACAAGCATGCCCCAATTGGTGGCGGCTTTTCACTCCTTGGTTGGATTAGCGGCGGTTTTGATTGCGGGCGCGGCCATGTATAGTCCAGATGCCTTCCATATCGCTGCTGAGACCGGCGGAATCAAAACGGCTTCTTTGATTGAGATGGGCTAAGTGAGACAAATATGGTGTTTCACGGAATCTGTCATTGCGCGTATATCGTGGGGCGTTAATGGTTTCGCGTTCAGCTCGTCCAAACATAGTCATGATTGCGCTAATGGGGTTGCTCGTCGTACTCGCAGCGGCAACGCTTCGAGGACCACTATCTCGTGGCGGAATGTATGTTGACTTGACCATTGGCGTAACTGCACTATTCGGATCAGTTGTGCTGTTTGGAATGTACCGAGTAGACGTATCTCAAGCCCGTCGAAATCGTGGCTTTCGCGAGTGGTCTGGTCCAATTTCATCGCATC
>JBEINE010000204.1:0-4711 GCA_040378245.1 Hyphomonadaceae bacterium
GCCTGATATTTCTAACGCGCAGCGACAGCGCTTTATCAAGCCTAGCTGCGGCCACCAAAGCCGCCCAGATTGGGTCTGGTATTGTGATCGCGCAGGAGAGCTATATCACCCTGTCTGACGCCTTAAAGAGCCGCAATTTGGCAATCGAGCGGGTTGACCTTCCAGTAATTGAAGGCACCAATTACTCCAAAGGTGACCCTGTGGAGTTGATCATCGCAAAAGTGGTTGCCGCTTCATCAGGGCCAAGCGCGGGTCCCTAAACCAATCTTCCTCCTGGCCTTCTGACCAGCATTCTGACCATCAAAGCCGCCGCCAGAACCGGCATGACGACAGTAATGGCTGCATAATCCAACGGGTTTTTGGCATATTTCAGAAAATAATGCCCGAAGCTTGCAATTTTGGCGCGCTCTATAGTCCAGGACGACACTTGGCTTGTCGATCCGATGTGAAGAGCCGTGGCTTTGGGGGCAAACACGACAGCGCCACCGGCTTCACCCACACGGCGGCATAAATCCACATCCTCAACATGGAGGAAAAAACCAGTATCAAAACCGCCGATAGCGTTAAATGCGCGCCGCGTCATGGCCATTAAGGCACCCGATACGACTGGCATCGCGACGCTCAACATCGGGAATGGTTCGCGGGTTCTATTAAAGTCCCGCCAGATACCTGCCCCTTCGCCGGGGCGTCCAAGGTTCAAAAAGCTGACAATGGCCGACCACAGGGTCAAATGACCACGTCGACAGCCGCGCTGCTCGCTACCGTCGGGATTGCGCAAAAATCCACCGATCAGCCCGTCTGGATGATGCGCCAACTCGTCGGCCAGAACGGGCAGGGTCGCCTTATCAATCACGCAATCGGGGTTCACGAACACCAGCAAAGCTTCACGCGCGTGATCGACGGCAAGATTACAGGCGCGTCCAAAGCCGATATTGCCGTGACCGCTGATCAGTTTCAGCTTCGGCTCACTTAGAGCCCATGTCTTGAGCGCGTCCACAATTTCAGGTGGATTACCATTGTCAATCAGCAGAATTTCCTGACATAAAGGGGCCGCGCACAAAGCCGTCAAGCACGCGTCTAACGAATCCCCAGTCTGAAAGCTGACCACAATAGCACTGAACTGAGACTGGTTTGGCACGCTCAAATGTTGTCTTCCAGCAGGACTTCCTGTTTGGACCTATCGTCACGGAGGGCCAAGGAAAACGCGATAACTGCGGCAAAACTGGTCCACATCCAATCCCGCCATGCCGAATGACTCAAAGCCCATTGCACCGCTAAAAACGCCAGTCCGCCGACCAAAGCGCTGGCCGCCGCTTTATGACGACCAAAGGTTGACACCGCCGCACCCCCAGCGAAGATAATGGCAATGCTCGCTAGGACCGCTCCTATGGCACCTGTTTCCAACCAAATGTGCAAGGGTGCCGCGTGCGGGTGGCGTTGGATTTCAGCCCAATCAAACCCTTCATAGCGAACCACCTTGCCAAAGGTGCTTCCGGCACCCAGCCCCCAGCCAGCGAGAGGGTTTTGGGCGATCAGTTCAGCAGACAAGTTCCACATCTGTGCTCGCCTGCCATATGACATGGGCATCTGCCCAGCAGGCACCACGGCGACAGCGACTTTAGCCAAAAACGGATAGAGCAATGGCGCGGATATCATAGCGCCAGCGCAACCGGCTGTTAGAATAGATATCGCCGTGCGCGGAATGGCCAAGGCGAGAAGTGCCGCGAAGGTCCCAATGACCAGACCAACCCCATTCAAGTCAGTACCAAATTGAAAAGCAACGAGTATGGATATAGCGACAAAACCAGTCAGCACTTTAGCCTCATAATTGTCCCGCTTCAGGCAGGCAAACCCAATCCAAAACAGGCTTAAAGTGGCCGTCGCCGCTCGGCCCAAATCGCCGGCTATTGCAAGGGGTTCCTTTTCGGGGCTGGCGACCTTGTTGGTGGCTGCCCCGCTAATGGTTTCAAAAAACAAAAGAAATAGGGCGATACCAAGACCGGCCAGCAAGGCCCGTCGCGCCATGAGTTGGTCGGCTTCCCCGTGCGACATCGTTCCCCAAATGGCCAAAGGCACGAGGATGAACATGCTCCCCAAGCTGCGAATCGATTCTTCTGCCAATTTCGGTGCAGGCGACCAAGCCGCGGTGACCATCACCCAGAGGACAAATGCAAGGAAAGCCAGCCACGTCAACCAGCGCTTGCCCAAGCCTTGAACCAGAGCCACCCGCAGCGGTTGCCCCGCGCTCCCAAAGCCATAGACCAACGCCCACAGGCCCATAATACCGATCAGCATTGACAGACCGGTTACGCCTGCACCGGCGAAAAAGCCAAAGCCAATCCCAAAGGCCCCGGCTATCTTGGCATGGGGGGTTAGGCCTTGTTCGGGGACAGGGTTCATGCGCGAGAGGTCCGTAAATCAGGCGGCGTGGCTTCCTCACTCAACAGCGTCAAAGCATCGGTAAAGGTCAGCACCTCTTGGCTCTGACTGCCAAAGCGGCGCAGAGCCACCTTGCCTTCTTCCGCTTCGCGCATCCCCACAACCGCCATAACAGGCACTTTGGCGAGAGAGTGTTCGCGCACCTTGTAATTGATTTTCTCGTTGCGGACATCAAGCTCTACCCTTAGCCCCTTGTCGCGCAGGAGGGCGGCAACCTGCGCCCCATATTCATCAGCATCTGAGGTAATGGTGGCGACCACCACTTGCACAGGCGCCAACCACATTGGAAACGCACCGGCAAAGTTTTCGATAATGATACCCAGAAAACGCTCAATTGAGCCAAAAATCGCGCGATGCAGCATAACGGGCCGATGCTTGTTGCCATCCTCGCCAACATAGTCAGCGCCTAGACGTTCTGGCAAAACATAGTCGAGCTGGATGGTGCCACAGGTCCAGTCGCGGCCAATCGCATCCTTCACAATGAAATCAAGTTTAGGCGCATAAAAAGCGCCATCGCCTTGCGCAATGACCGGTTCAACGCCGGCTTGACGCGCTGTGGTCAGCATTTGCGCTTCGGCCTTGTCCCAAAACGCATCGTCGCCGGCACGCTCTTTGGGCCGTGTGCCCAAGGCTATATGAGTGGCGGTGAGGCCAAAATCGGCGTGGACAGAGCGGGTTAATTCGATGAAGGCGCGCGTCTCATCGACAATCTGATCCTCGCGACAGAAGATGTGAGCATCATCTTGAGTAAACGCCCGCACCCGCATCAGGCCATGCAGAGAACCTGAGGGTTCATAGCGATGGCACGCGCCAAACTCAGCCATGCGGATGGGCAATTCACGATAGCTGCGCTGGCCGAACTTAAAGATTTGCACGTGGCCCGGACAATTCATCGGCTTAAGGGCTAATTCTTCGCCCTCAACCGTTTCGCAGACAAACATATTCTCGCGATATTTATCCCAATGGCCGGATTTTTCCCAGAATACGTGGTCCAGCACCTGAGGTGTCTTGACCTCCACATAGCCTGCCTTCTTCATGCGGCGGCGCATATATTGTTCAACTGTCTGCCACAGGGTCCAGCCTTTTGGATGCCAGAAGACCATGCCGCGACCTTCTTCTTGCATATGAAACAGATCCATCGCCCGGCCAAGTTTGCGGTGATCGCGCTTTTCGGCTTCTTCCAAGCGCGTCAGATGGGCCGCCAATTGCTTATCATCGGCCCAAGCGGTGCCATAAATCCGCTGAAGCTGTTCATTATTTTGATCGCCGCGCCAATAGGCGCCAGCCAATTTCATCAATTTAAAGGCTTTTCCGAGCCGCCCGGTTGAAGGCAAATGCGGCCCACGGCATAAATCGAGCCACGCATTGCCTTGACGATAAATCGTAATAGCTTCGCCTTCGGGAATGATATCATCAATGATTTTCGCCTTAAAGGTCTCGCCAATGTGATTAAAGTGCGCGATGGCTTCGTCGCGGGTCCAAACTTCGCGTTGGATCGGCAAATCCATGTCGACAATTTCTGCCATGCGCGCTTCGATAGCGGCAAAATCATCGGTAGAGAATTTTTCCTCGCGGTAAAAATCATAATAAAAACCGTCTTCAACCGTCGGCCCAATGGTGACTTGAGTGCCAGGAAACAGGTCTTGCACCGCTTGCGCGAGCACATGGGCCGCATCATGGCGAATGATTTCCAAACCATCGGCACTATCGCGGGTAATCAACTCAAAAGCGCCACCACTGATAAGAGGTCGGGTCAGGTCCCATAGGGCGCCATCAATTTTGGCAGCGACGACTTTTTTCGCCAGCCCTTTGGAAATGCTTTCAGCAATAGCCAAAGGCGTCATGCTTTCATCATAAGCGCGCACGGCGCCGTCGGGAAATTCAAGGTCAATCATTGGTTTTCACTTCTAAGTCGAGGTCTCATGATCATGCGGGTCTTGGCCATGTCCACGCCAATCACCCATTTGCCATGGCATCAAAGCGGGTACCGCTTTACAGACGCGCGGTGCGGGATCATAGCCCGATCCCCCGCCGGGCCTGCACCGACAAATCCGCGCCAAGGCCATCCAAGACCCTGCCCACGCCCCATGCGCCCGCACACAATCAGCGGCATAGTCAGAGCATGTTGGCAAATAACGGCATTGACGCCCAATAAGGGGCGACAATGTCAGCTTATAGATGCGCTGCGCACCCAAAAGCGCTTTGGCAGGCAGGGAAAGACGGACGGGGTGGGCCATAGCTGGCACGATCTGATAAGATGGGGGGGAATAGA
>JBEINE010000045.1:0-16654 GCA_040378245.1 Hyphomonadaceae bacterium
GACCCAAAACAAACAAACCTAGACTTCAAGTGCCAAACAATGATCTTAACCGGACAGTAGTGCGTTCTTACGGGGAGAGGGGATGAAGACCGCCGCTTGCGCCTTCGCGCCAAGCTCGACGCCGTCTTCTTCCGCCTTTACGGCATCACCGACCGCGAAGATGTGCGCTATATCTATTCGACATTCCGAATCGTCAAAAACCAAGAAGATAAAGCCCACGGTCGCTATCTATCCCGCGACCTATGCCTCGCCTACATAAACGCCCTGTCCGCAGGCCAAGCAGACGCGGAGCCAATGGTATGAGTGACGATAACACAATGCGCTTCACCCGTCGTGTGCAGTCTAGGAAGGGACTGCACCCCAAGTCCGAAGCGCATTGCTGCCTCCGCGCATCAACAAGCAGGACTTCCACAATAGGGACGGGACCCTTTGGGCTCAGGTCAATACCTTTAAAAGGGATACCGCAATAGTAGATTTATCCATGAAGGCCGGCCCGCCATTCTTGCGCATCATTTGGAGGCCTCTGGCCTGCCATTGTACCAGCGCGCCAATCTGTCCGGCGCGATACCCAGAAAATAGGCTATGACGATTATGACATTCAGTATTTGTTGCACCAAGATACCCCTGCGAACGAACCGCCGTGCAGAGGTGACAATTTGAAGTGGTAACTTCACAAAAGGTCCCAGACGGCGCAGCCGTGTTTGAATTTCAAGGTCCTCAAGAAGTGACATCTCTGCAAATCCGCCGATTTTTTCAAACATGTCGCGACGCACAAACAGCCCCTGGTCGCCATAGGTGGCGATAGACCAGTTGAGGCGGCTGAGGGATGCGTAAAGTGTCAACAGGGGGTGACGACGATCAAACGCTAAACGAAATGAACCCGCAACAGCATTCGTGTTTATCAAGCAGACTTCGATGGCTTCGCGTGCGCGGGGCGGCAGAACTGAGTCCGCATGAAGGAAGAACAATACCTCCCCTGCGGCAGCTGTAGCACCTGCCTGCATCCGTGCACCCCGGCCCCGTTTCAGGTGAGGCAGGCATCTCGCCCCTGCCGCCGTTGCCACCTGATACGTTGAACTATCATCACTGGCATCCGCAACAATAATCTCATCAAACCTCTGATCGAAAAGCGACTTTAACAAGTGCGGCAAAGTGTCGACTTCGCCTAATGTTGGGATGATGACACTGATCTTGGTCATTGAGGGCTGCCCCTTCGTGCAACGGCTTCGTGTCGCACGGCCTCCAATATCTTGGGGGTATCTCGCTTGAGCGCTGAACGAACCAACCCCGACGGCATGAAGCGTGAAGGCATGAGGTAGGCTTCGTAGGTAAGATAAGTCGATTGCCCATTCTCACGCGGCTCCAAAACCCATTTACCTGTCATTTGCGCGATATCGCCACTTATCCGTTCAAACGCGATCTCACGTCCTTTCAGGTAGCGTGAGGCAAAGCGAATGTTGATGGGAGGAAAACCGACTAGCCATGCGATACGGTGAAGTCTGATGTCACTGCGGCCTTCATCGGATGCCGATTCGATCACGCAGGCACGCAAATTGGGCACAAAGCGGGGGGCATTCGTGCAATCCATCATGACTGCCCACACAATGGAAGGCGCTGCGGGGATGAGTATGTTAGCCCTGACCCGTCCCCCTTGGCCGGACGTGTCTGGGATAAGCTGTGTTTGCGGTGCGCCCTGGGCCTGAGCTGTCGAGGACGGGAAAAGAAATATTGGCAGCGCGCAATATGCCAATGATACAGCAGCGCATTGCCAAGGCCGCACTCTGCGCCGCATTTCATTCATTAATTGCTGTTTGTCAGGCGCGGCCAAGGGATCGCATATTTGGTAGCCTTGGCTGAAAAAAGACGGTTCGTTTGAAGGATCCACTAAGGCTTACCTCGTGAGGTACCCCGATGAACAAATCCAGAGCCTCTTGGGATGTTTTAGCCATGTTCAGCGACATTTTGGTGTCACGTGGGTTTAAAGTTCTCATCAAAAACCCGCCCTCTTGATGTCTGATAGCGTTATTGGCTCTTCAAATTGACGAAATCCATTAGGTTGGTTAAGCAATGTATACAGACGGCTTTAGCATGCGTAAAGACCTTGCCAGTCTTGTTGTTTCTGGGGACACTCGATTCACAGCTAGCAGGACAAAGGCGTATGGCGACCATCCTGAAAGGTCGACATGCGCGCTCTAGCGGCGCCCTTGCGAAGATCCTTCTTTTTGTTGCTCTCGCCCGCATCTTCATAAGGACGAAAAATGTCAAACTCAAAAGAGCTTCGGATCAACGGGGATCGCCTGTGGGAAGACCTCATGGAACTTGCATCAATTGGTGCTACGCCGAAAGGTGGCGTCTGTCGTTTGGCTTTGACCGAAGTTGATCGCGCTGGACGCGATTGGTTTCGATCCCAATGCAAGAAAATCGGGATGACGATGCGAACAGATGCGATTGGGAATGTATTCGCGCGTATGGAAGGCACAGAGGCTGACCTTCCTGCGGTTGTAACTGGAAGCCATCTAGATACCCAGCCAAGCGGCGGAAAGTTTGATGGTGCTTACGGCGTTCTTGCTGGATTGGAAGTGGCGCGCACTCTGTATGACAACAATATTGTGCCGCGTCGTTCGCTGGAGATCGTCAGTTGGACAAATGAAGAGGGCAGCCGTTTTCTGCCAGTGATGGCAGGGTCGGGGGTGTTTGCTGGCGTTCATAAGCTTAGCGAAGTTTTGACGCAGAAAGATGGCACCGGCATCGGCTTTGGAGACGCATTGTATAGCATTGGCGAAGCGGGCCCTGACTTAGCGCGGCCTCCAATTGATGCCTATTTTGAGGCGCATATTGAACAGGGGCCAATTCTGGAGGCGTATGGTGAATGTATTGGTATTGTCACGGGTGCATTGGGACAACGGTGGTTTGAATGTGAGTTAACAGGGTTTGAAGCCCATGCAGGGCCAACGCCGATGGAACTGCGGCGCGATGCGATGCAAGGCGCGGCTGCTATCATTCGTGGTATCGATATGATGGCGCGAAGCATTCGTGATGCGCGTGCTACCGTTGGGATGATAGAATGCTGGCCAAACTCACGCAACACGATTCCCGGGCGCGTAACATTCTCAATTGATCTGCGCCATGCCGACGTCGCAACTCTGCACGAAATGGAACTGGCCATGCGCGAACTGGTCGTTGATCATGCGGCGGCCATGAAGCTCGAATGGGCGATCCGCCCGACCAATGTTTGGGAACCCTGTCAGTTTAACACTGACTGCATTAATCTTGTGCGCGCTGCCACCGCAGAGCTTGATTTGCCATGCCGCGAAATGGTGAGTGGTGCGGGTCATGACGCCGTTAACATTGCTCGCATCGCGCCCACCGCTATGATTTTTGTTCCTTGTCGCGATGGTGTCAGCCATAACGAAATTGAGGACGCCAAACCGAGCGACCTAGTAGCAGGCGCAAACGTTCTGCTGAGCGTTTTATTGGCGCGGCTAAATCGATAGACATGAAGCATCTTGCGTAAAATCTGAAGCAGATTTTCGCAAAAAGTAGGCTCTGATTCAGAGTTCTAGAGCGACGTGCGCTTCCTATTGGAAGCGCGGCGCTCAAGCCTATCTGCTCACCAGTTTGAGCCCAATGATCCCCGCAACGATCAAGCCAATGCAGGCCAGCCTTGCGGGGGAAGCTGATTCACCTAGGAAAAGGACGCCGATGACGACGGTGCCGACCGTGCCTATACCCGTCCAGACAGCATATGCGGTTCCAATTGGCAGATGCTTTGTTGCCAGACCGAGCAATCCAATACTGATAACGATCGCGCCAATCGTCAGCATCGTCGGGACCGGTTTTGTGAAGCCATGGGTTTGCTTCAGACCTACGGCCCACCCAATTTCAAATAGACCGGCAATGAACAAAATGATCCATGACATGCTAAAACAACCCCCGAAGCCAGCAATGGTAAAGCGCCACGAATTGAGGCGTCGAAGAAACATTTTCGACCGTCATTGAGGTATTTCCTTGGTTTGGCAATGCACGGCGCCCGTCATGAACGCGCGATAGTCAACCCAACAGACGCGTCTTGTTGGCGAGGCTCTGTTAAAAATTTGAAGTGCGACCGCGTCAGCTTCGTCGCCATAAGCGGGGGCTATGATGACCCCATTGACCGTTAGTGCGTTGACATAAGTCCACTCTTGATCAGCAAACGGAATTGGCATTCTAAATATCTGCCAGGCCCCGCCGTCGCAGGTGACCGTTTCAGCTATCCGGCGAACGACTTCTTCAAGTGCATCATGCCATTTGTGCCCCTTGGGCGCTTGAGTTACCAAAAGCACGTTGGGTTCGGCAACTTTAACGATGATGTCGGCATGACCTGTAATGTCGCCGGGAAGTGTCGGGAGAATGACCACCTGGGTGATGCCAAACCATAGCCGCATGATGTGATCGAGCCGTGCTTTGTTGACGTCTGGATTATGGGCGTACACGCTGTCGCACATGAACAAAGTTCCGTTGCCATCAGGGACCAAGTTTCCACCCTCGACAATAAGTGGCAAACGATGCGTATCCAAACCCCAAGCCTGAGCCACCATTATGGCCGCCTCGGTATCGCGGCGATGATAGCCGAGGCCATTTGGACTATAGACATTGGCAATTGCCGCCCTGCCGCGTCCAGTATCGACCAGTGCCGGACCACTATCGCGAACCCATAAGTCATCGGTCGGCGCGATGATCAATTTCACAAGGCTCAACCTGACGTCTTGGATCTTAAGATATGACAAAACCAATCGCGCCCAGGTTTCGTCACGAACAACAATGTGAGCCTCCCCGCCACTGGTAATATGAGAAACCAGTTGGGCGTGCTGGAGCCAGCGCTTTGGGTATCCTGTCGGCCAATGAACCAACGCCCCGCGCATAATCTGATGCTCGGCTGGTAAATGAATGGGCCCAACTGGAGGCGTATTAGGATAATAATTGGCGGGGCCGTCTGTCACCAGGACGTGTGCACGAAGGTTAACGCCTGTCATGAGGCCAATAGTCTCAGGCGCTGTAAGTGTAAACTCAGCTTGCACGAATTGGTCGCTGGCGAGGGTTTCAATGGATTGATCCTCGACGATACTTCGAACCTGTTGTTGGTTGTTGGCTCGAAGCGACGTCGCAATTGCGGCAGCGGCGCGCGGGCTTAAGAGCCTTCCCAGAAAAGGCAAAAGTTCGTTTATGAGCGACTGAATTTGCCGACCTGTCATATTGTGATAGGCCATTGATTGGTTGGCGCGCACGAGCATTATGTTGAGGACAGGCGCGACCAGACGCGGCAGCAGAAATGCCACCGCTAAAGAACCGCAGATAAAGCCAAACAAGAGTACAAAAGCGATTGTCATGGGGAAGGCAGCTTACTCATCCTAAAGACCAGAAACGCCATCATCGCCATTGCAGCAAAGCTAAAAGCAGACGATAAAGACGCAATCCCGATAAAACTCTGAAACTTGAACACAATACCTGAAACCAGGGGGCCAGCAGCGTCGCACACCATGGCTATGATGCCGCCCAATACGGCTAAACGGCCTGTCGCATCGATGTAGGCAAAGCCCGACATGGCCAGCTGCATAACAAGAATGAGCGTATAGATGGCCGCCGCTTGACCCAATGCATAACCAATCGGATGCCCCCACGTTACGATAAGAATGACGCTCAGCGCCTTGGCACCGGCGGCGCAGGCAAAAAAGATGAACTGATGGCGCGGAAGCTTAGCGCGCATCGCAACGAACGGCGCCGTTAGGGCCAGCAACGTCACCACACCCAAGACGAGCCCTGTGGTCTCTTCATCAAGGCCCGCTTTTGCACCGAAGCGTTCAGCAAATGGCCAGAGGGTAGAGTCGCTAAATCGTATACAGGCATAGGCGGCGAGCAACGCCACCCCGACTTTGGTCAAGGCGGCCTTCGCCTGAGAGATATCGACGCTGACACGCGCGCCAGTTGAAAGCCCTAAACAGAGGGGCATGCACACCAAAGCTACGACCGCGAGAAAGCCATACACGCCCTTTGGCCCATTGGATTCAAGAAAGAGCGGGATGACCGTAAGTGCTGTTGCGCCAAACATTGTCCCGCTGACCAACGCGACCGCAATCAGGGGACCATATTTTTCATGGGACGACATGGCCCGCGTCGCACTTGCCATCGCAGCACCACCGGCTAAGCCGCAAATGGTTCGGGTGACCATCAGGAGCCACATGTTGTCAGCCCAGCCAGAAGCAAGGCTCGCGACGGCGTAACTCAGGCACGCCAATGTCGCAATAATGCGGGGTGATGCCCACTTCGCTGCACCAACAAGCAGCGCCGCCAAAAGAAAACCTGCGAACTCAGCCGATAGCAAAAAGGATGCTGACGTCTCATCAAGCCCAGCTTGCCGAATGGATACCAGCAACAAAAAAGGCACAAGGTTTGTTGTGAACTGGCCGACAATGAGGGCAGCACTTGCAGCAGCAAACAATGAAACTTTTGGGTTCTTTGATGGGTTCTCTGAATCCTGCAGCGACTTAGTGGCCATTTTGTGTGCCTTGCTTCGCCAGCCACAAGCTTGCAAGCTCGTTCAAGCGCGATTTACCAAAGGCATCGCCATGACCGGGCAGTATTTCGGTTGCCGGCAGCAACAAGAGCCGCTTCATTGTGGTGACATAGTCTTGGGTATTGGACTCCTCTAGGTCATCCAGCAAGGGTCCGTCATAAACAGTGTCGCCCGAATAGAATCTGTTGGCAGCTGGCTCCCAAAGACCGATACATCCGGGGCTATGTCCCGGCAGATGCAGCACTTCAAATGCGCGATCACCCAAATCAATGACATCGCCTTCATGCAATTCGGTCGTGATACGCACGCGCTCCAAACGACGTCTCATGATGTCGGGCGTTACTGGCGCGGTAAACAGGCCTTGGTGGCAGAAATAACCTCTTTGGGCGAACCAGTCTGCAAGCCCAGGCGGCCAGTCAGCGACATCAAACGGCAGCTGATCATAGGCTTCTTCGGCCCATTTGCGTTCTAAGGCATGGATACGAACATCACAAAATGCATGTGCGCCACCGCTGTGATCACGATGAGAATGGGTCAAAACAACTGTTATCGGTCGATCAAATAGCTCGGGCAAAGCCAAAGAAAGGTCTTCAATTCCAAGACCAGTATCAACAAGCAAATCGCGATCACGCCCGCGAACATGCCAGATATTGCACTTCATCAAGGGTGCAACAATCCTCTCGGTAATCAGAGTGATACCGTGGCCGACCTTTCGAGTTTCAAACCAAGGGCCCGCGCTCATAGAGGCAGAAGCCCATAGTGCTTTGCAAAAATACGCTTCTGCGCATCGCCATATTCATCCGCATTTGACCCCAAACTCACAGCCGCAAGCGCCAAGCCATCGACTGACGTTAATAGCAAAACGGCTTCATCACGCGCGTCAAATGGCTTTCCCGTTTCGATGGCAAACTCGGTGAGCAATTTTGTCAAGATTTCTAGGTGCTCCAAGTAACATTTGCGATCAATCATCTCGACGACTGAGTTCTGCTCGGCCTTCACAATCGTAGCGATAGCCGTCCGCCAAGCAGCAGCATCACCTGAAGACCTGTCGATCATGAGAGATATGGCGCGCGCCAGTCGCTCCGTAGCCGAGGTATTTCGCGTTGCAACCTCGGTCAATTCGGCAACGAGTTCGTCAGCCTGGCGCGCAAAAGCGAACTCAATCAATGCAGCACGGCTATCGAAATAGTGCATGGGAAGGCTTGGGCTACAGTTCGCTTCCCTAGCCACATTGCGCATAGTTGTTGCGGCTGGACCTTTATCGGCGATGACACGAAGAAAAGCGTCAGCGATTTCGCGCCGTTGAAGGTCATGGTCAATAATCTTAGGCATTGCATTCCCTGGTGTGCTTGTCTTGTTGGGCGATCCAAAACTTTGCGATTTGCTCGCCAACAGCTTCGGGTAAGTTATGACCACTACCTGATATCTGGATCAATTCGGCTTGGGGAATTCGCCTGACCAAGTCTTCCGCGTGGTCAGGGCCAAAGAAACAATCATTTTCCGCGCTTAGGACTAACACGGGGAGTTTTATTTCGGAAAGCCGATCAAAGACTGGAGGGGAACAAAGGAGCGCCATCATCATGCGGCCAACGCCTTCTGGCCGATATGCCCGACGTTGCGATGCTTCGACCTCATGGCGCGCTTCTTCATCTGACTTACCAAATAATGTGCCATTGGTCACTTTGAAGAGCTGTATTCCAGCTTGAATCCGCTCCGTTTCTGATAATGGTTGCGTCAAGGCAAGCGATGCAAACATGCTTTCGGGGGTTCCTTGAGACAGGTTGGATGCACCAGATGAGGTGAAAAGCAACGTTAGGGAATCAAAATCAGGATGGCGTAACGCGGCGCGCTGTATAACCATTCCGCCCATCGAATAGCCGATAAGATGGGCGCCACCAAAACCGAGTTCATTTGCCAAGCCAATAAGCTCATCGGCAAGATCGTCTAGATTATAGTCAGAAACTGAGACGTCCCCTGTTGCAGCACTGATGATTGTGGACGTGTCGTAGATGGTGCCGTTGGGAAATGAATCCGACAATCCACTGTCGCGTGGATCATAAACCAACACATAGCAGTTTGCTGACACGAGGCCTTCGATAAGACTTTGCGGCCACTCCGTCATCTGATCGCCAAATCCTGTGACCAGAATGACACGGCGTCCTGAGGGGTCGCCGAAAGTCTGATAGGCTATCTTTAAGTCACGAACTAAAGCAAATTTTGCGGTTTCAGCCGTCACGTGCTCAACTCCTCGATATCGTCCAACAATTGGTTAAGGAAATCGTGATGCAGGCGATCCCAGAACGGCGCGAAAAAGCCTGCGTGCGCAACGGGTGAATGTCGTGCGCGTTGTATGGCATCGATAATGCGATTGTCTTCTGCGGCTGAATCTGCCCAAGCGGCTTCTAGGAGGCACCTTATCTCATAAGTGTCAGGGTTGGCGGCAACCGACGCCTCATAAAGTGAGATTGATTGAATTTGGGTGTTTTCGGCGTCAACTGGCGTCGCCAAAGTTAAATGAACATGGGGACCAATAACCGATACGTAGACATTTGGATAAAGCGAGACAATCGCGTTGCCCTCATGTGTCGTGTTGGAACGCCCTAGAGGTGGAAAGGGCAATGTCATATAGGTATCGCCAGCTGCGGCGTCAGTATAGGCAAGGCCCCTTAGCCCTTTGTCGCAAACTTCCCGATATGTGCGTTTTCCATTTTCTAAGCGAGGAATAGCTGCAGATACGCGATAGATCTCGTGCACACTGGCTTCATGGTAGACATTGATGCAAGCGTTCTCGTGATGGGTTTTCCAATTGCCGCCCGCGATGATGTCGCTGCGCGTTAAGGTACCATCATTCTCGCGGCCTGGGGCGAGGCTATCAAACTTTATGTCGCCAAACTCCCTTTGAAGGGGCTCGATCATGTCGTTGAACGCTTGTTCGCCCGAACCCGAGAAGTCGACGAAAATCATCCGCCCCCATTCGCGGCAGGGCAACTCGATGAGGTCACGGTTTTCATTTTCTATCGCGGAGGCCGTGGCTTCTGGATCCCCATTCCAGAAAGGTGCGCGTTGTAATTTTCCGTCCAGCCCATACACAAATCCGTGATAAGCAGACCTTAGCTCACCTGCCGCTTCAACAGGGTCCAACAAAACAGGGCATCCGTCATACGCGACCAGATTATGAAACACGCGGATATTGTGATCGGACTGGCGAACAGCCAATAGGGGTGCACCAACATAGTCAATTGGAACCGCATCACCCACATTGGGTATCTGATCTGAAAACGCCACCGCGCGCCAGCCCTTGTGAAAGATGCGGCTACGCTCAACCAGAAAAGCTTCGTTGGACGTATAGGCGGAAGGGGGTAAAGTGCGCGCCGATTCGATCGGCGCTCGAACTGCGGCAAAGTCCTGCTTTGTTGCGGGGTAACCCAAGTAAGTGGCAGCATTTTCAGCAATAGTCATCAGAACACCCAGCGTCCTTCTATTGAAATTGTGCGCGGACGACCACGAGCGGTCACCACGCCAAAACCCTGCTCTACGGCATAAGTCAGGTATTTTTGATCGGCGAGGTTTTGCCCCACAAGTGAAACCGTAAGGCCACTTTTGGACGAACTTAGACCGATAGCGCCCCCCACAAGGGCATACGCATCCTGTTTCTCACGCGGGTCATTATAGATCGTAAAGAACTGACGATCACGCCACGTCACATCCCCACTTATCCGTAATTCCAGAGTAGGGGAAAGGGCAACGACCGTGTCGCCACGCAGGAATCCGGTTACTCTGGGTGCCAAAACAGCTTTATTGCCACGCAAATCAGTCGTTACACCAGTTGCGCCTCTGACGTCGACAACGAAGCTTCCAAATTCAGCGTCGTTGAAAGCGCCACCCAGCGTAATGTTGGTGCGCCGCGCTGGGCGAAAAGTGACATCGGCTTCGACACCAACACCATTATATTCGGGAATATTGAGTGTAGATGTGATTGCATTGCGCAATATCTGCACTTGAAGACCGCGATAATCGAAGCGGTAGACCGATAGATTCAATTCCGCAAGACGGTCAAATAATCCCGCCTTAAGCCCAGCTTCGTAAGACCAAACGCTTTCAGCACCAAATTGCGACAGTGCAGCATCATAAGCACCATCCCGGGCTGCGGGGTCAAATCCGCCACTCTTAAAGCCACGTGTTACGCTCGCGTAGACATTTGTATCTGCATTTGGCTGCCACCGAATAACGGCGCGAGGCTGGAAGTCCTGCCACGTGCGCTTGCGATCTAACCCATTGGTTACACCCCCTAAAACTGGGTTTGATAGAAACAGGGCTGAACCTTGCGTGTTCACCAAGGGCGCTGAGAAGACAAACCTTTTTGTATCAACGGAATAGCGCCCACCTAAGGTCACGCTGACGTCCTTGGTCACTTTAAATTCGGCGTCTGCAAATGCGGCATAGGACTGATAACGCCCTCGCTGCCGCAACACCTCTGTCGCTTTGGAAGAACAAGCCAGCCCCAATAAAGCTGTAGCTGTCGCATCGCAAGGCAGGAAACTTGGGCTTCCAGCAAACAACAAATCGGCTGGCAAGCTACCATCGCCGCCAAAAACAGCTGCCGTAAAAACCCCGAGCGTCAAGGTCTCGTCATATGTCAGGGTGCGCTTGTCTCGAATTTGCTCGATAAATGCACTCGCACCAAACTGGAACAGAATCGGATCCGTATTATAGGTTAACCTCACTTCCTGACCGAACGTCCTTGCGACGCCGTCATCAAAATCAGCCTGCAGGAGCGGCAACGCACTGCCATCAGCATCCAACAAGCTGCGGACGTCAGAAAAGTTGAACGTGGAAATGCTCTTTACAGAGAGCTTGTCGGAAATCCCCCAGGCGACAGCCAGATTCCCAGAAACACTTGTTCGATCTTCTTTACCCAAAACGTCATGCGCGTATCGACCCGAGAACGGGTTGGTGTCAGTGCCAGAAAGGGCGGCAAGTTGTGCGTCACTCGTCTTGAAGGGGTAGTCGCCGCCACGCTCTTGGGAACCGGAAAGACTGGCGTTAATCTCCAGCGTTTCAGACGCTTTAAAGACGATGGAAGCACGACCACCATAGGCCCTCAGGCTTTGCCCGAATTTTCTGTTCACGATATTGCGGTCATAGCCGTCATCGCCCCGTGCCAAGACGGCTAGGCGAACTGCCGTGCGGTCATTGAGAGGGATGCTTCCAACGGCACTGGCTTCATATTGATTGAAGCGACCATATGATCCTGAAACCTCGAAATACGGGTCGTTCAGATCGGCCTTCTTGGTGGTAACACTAATAGCGCCAGCCGTGGAATTGCGCCCATAAAGCGACCCTTGAGGCCCGCGAAGGACTTCGATCCGCTCAATGTCGAAGAAAGGCACAGATGACCCTGACAATCGCCCTATATAGGCGTCATCAACGAATATGCCGACGCTTGCCTCCCCGCCAATTCCAAAGCTACTTGAGCTTATCCCTCGAACGACAATGACGGGCTGGAGCAAACCTTGGTTTGCGCCCGATAGACCCGGTACAGACGACGTTAGGGACGTCGAATCAGTGACATTAAGTTGATTGATCATTCGATCGCCCAAGACCGAGAGCGCAAGAGGAACCTCTTGTGCTGATTGCTCTCGACGCTGCGCGGTTACCACAACTTCTTCGGCAGCGGCATCTGAAGGTGGCTGCGCACGTGTAGGTACTTGCGCAAAAGCGGCTGACGAAGCCCCAGACAAAAGTGCCGTCAAAAACAGAAAACGTTTCAAAGCAAAATCCCCCGTGTTTATTATTTCTGTGTTCAGTAATAAAAAAAATCAGTGAGTGCAAGCCTTATTTTTCGTGCCAACATCAGAATAGATTTCCAGTAAAAATTGTTTATATACAGTTAAATAGGAAAAATATGATCGTCCGATCAAGCGATTATGCGCCCCACGAAATAGTTCAGTGATCGCCCGATTCAGCTATTTCCCAGCCTTCCTCGTAACTAGGCGGGGCTTCCCGACGTACCTTCTCCAGAGCGATTAGACGAAATTGACGATCAACCGCAAACAGGCAGGAGACGCCCCATGTATGACGTTGTGAAAGAATATTATGGCAAGGAACTTCAATCCACGAATGATCTGAAAACGAGTGCGTGTTGCGACGCCAGCCTCGTTCCAGCGTGGCTGAAGCCAGTTTTGAGCAACATCCATGAAGAGGTTTTGTCGCGTTACTATGGCTGCGGTCTGGTCTGCCCACCTCTCTTGGAGGGATGCCGGGTTTTGGATCTTGGGTGTGGGACAGGGCGTGATGTTTATGCGCTCGCTCAACTCGTCGGTAAAAACGGCAGCGTCGTTGGTGTCGATATGACCGACGAGCAGCTTGATGTTGCCACCACGTATCAGAAGTATCACTCTGACGAGTTTGGCTTCGATAATGTGACTTTTATCAAAGGCTATATCGAAAAGCTGCCAGAATTGGGCCTTGAGCCAAACAGCTTTGACGTGATCGTTTCCAACTGCGTGATAAACTTGTCACCAGATAAAGACGCCGTGTTGCGCGGGGTCAAAAGCCTTCTAAAGCCTGGCGGGGAGTTCTATTTTTCCGACATTTATGCTGATCGACGCCTGCCCGAGCATCTGAAGGAACATCCAGTGCTTTATGGGGAATGCTTGGGTGGTGCGCTGTATTGGAATGACTTTTTGCGCTTGTCGCGCCGCACGGGCTTCATCGACCCTCGTCTAGTTGAAGATCGCCAGCTGGACATTTCCGATGCTGACCTTCGCAAAATTGTCGGCGAAACCAAGTTCTTCTCAGCGACTTATCGGTTGATCAATATTGATAGTCTGGAAGACGCTTGTGAAGATCATGGGCAAGCGGTTATCTATAAAGGCACAATCAAGGATCACCCTGACAGCTTCGATTTGGATGGACATCATCACATTGAAACGGGCAAGATCTTTCCAGTGTGTGGCAATACCTACAAAATGCTGAAGGATACTCGGATGAGAGATCATTTTGAGTTTATTGGCGGCTTCGACAGGCATTTTGGTATATTCGATGGTTGCGGGACGTCGTTACCCTTCGCTCAAAATGCTACTAGCTCGCAGACCAACGCCGGAGCGTGTTGTTAGTGGAGACGGCCATATCAAAGCCCGTTGATGTATCCTCTGCCTTACGAAAGGTCGCTGCGGAGTTTTTTGGAACTGCATTTCTTCTCGCTACCATTGTAGGGTCAGGCATAATGGCTGAAACCCTCGCTGGGGGAAATGTCGCAGTTGCTTTGCTAGGCAATACAATTCCGACGGGTGCCATGTTGGTTGTGTTGATAACGGCCCTTGGCCCGATTTCGGGAGCGCATTTCAATCCAGCGGTGACTCTTGTCTTTGTGTTGCGCAGAGAGCTTGGCTTTGGTGTGGCCATCGCCTTCATGGTGGCGCAGCTCTTGGGTGGAGTGGCAGGTGTTTTTGTGGCCCATGCAATGTTTGATCAAGACATCATTCAGCAGTCGATCAAGATGAGATCGGGTGTTGGGCAATGGATATCGGAGGGTGTCGCAACATTTGGGCTGGTATGCGTTATACTCCAGACCATCCGTGAAAAGCCCGATTTTGTCCCCATTGCTGTCGGGCTTTACATCACTGGTGCCTATTGGTTCACCGCTTCGACTTCGTTCGCCAATCCTGCGGTTACTGTTGCGCGGTCGCTTACCGGCACGTTCTCAGGTATCCGTCCAGAGGATATACTGGCGTTTATATTAGTTCAGTTAACAGGCGCGGTGTTGGCTTATCTGGCCTGCCGACTTCTGGTGCCGCGTGGGGAGGGATGATATCATTCATGCAAGTCCATGTAGCGCTTTAAACTTATGGTATTGAGCCAGTTTCACACCGTTTCTTGATTCCAAGAAACGGTTAGAGGCATTGGGCTATGGCCTTTGAATTAGTGACAGACCTGCGTCAAGCAGTCGGCAACCTGACGTTCAGCCACCCCCATTGTGCGAAGTTTTGCGTACGACGAGGGGAGCTTTCTCGACGTAATGTGAAACGCAAAAGGGTGTTAGCAAACAAAGACGTCAACTAAGGGTAGCTTCATCCAAGCCATCGACCAATCCTTGAAGGGCAGAGAAGAAGGCATTCTTGGTATCGCCTTCAAGAGGCGAAAGCCCAAGTGCGTTAAAAAGCCAATAGCCTTCAATGGCCGCTAATATGACTGACGTTAGGCCATCAGATGGGCGCTCTAGCTGGTAGCGTGTTAGCCGATCCCGCAGCATCTGAGCGATTGGCCTGAGCAAGCCGGGATCGTTTGCCGACGCGCTCAACAATGCAGCACAAATCCTATCCAAGCGCGCGTCTGTTGTTTGCATTAAACTGATCCAAGCGCGCAAATGACCTTTGAGACTCTTCCCCGCGATGCGCTCAACTGCGTCCAGATCCGCCGAAAATGTTGCTAAAAGTCGGTCCAACATCGCCTGAATCAGCGATGTCTTGGTGGGGAAGTGGTGAAGGACGCCACCTTTACTTACAATGGCTCGTGCGGCGACTGCGTCCATCGTGAGATGGGCGGCCCCTAAATCCATCACCAACTCTTCGGCTGCATCAAGGATGAGTTCGCGACGCTTACCATGCAAACCTTGAGCTTTTGACTTCGTCATAAATAATATCCTTTGGAAAGATGGAATCCTTTTTATAGAGCATGTCAGTCGCTTGACAAAACACCTAAGCCCCCTCAAAAAAACCAAGTAGACGGTATAACCGTCGGTCAAATCGAAACACAATTCAGCCCGAAGCAAGCTCAGCATATGCCAGACGAAGGCTAGTTAATGTTGGGCGGCTCGGATGATGAAGTCTTTACGCTGGGGGCTTTTATGCCACGTATCATTCTTCTTGTAGCGATCATCATTGGCTTGAGCCATGTTATAACGTTTTCATCCCCAACCGATGAAACACTGAAGTTTGTTTGGAAGTTTGCCAGTGTTGGAACGCTTGCGCTGTTTGCGGCCCTCTGTGCTCGCAACCTTGATGGCTGGCTTCTTGTTGGCGTCATGCTGTTCAGCGCTTTATCGGACATTTTTCTCGTTACAATTGGGGAAATGCCCGGTGCACTCAGCTTTATCGTCGCCGATTGCCTCGCTATTTGGCTTTATTGTCGGCATTTGCGAACTGGCATCGGCGCGCCTGCAATCATTTTTACCGGTGTCTTTATCATAGCAGCAGCGGGCCTCGCTTACATTCTACCCGCCGACCGCACGCAAGCACTCGGGATCGCTGTTTTTACAATACCTCTGGCAGCGATGGCCGCTTTCGCCGTTTTGAGCCGCTTTCCTATATATCTCGTCGGCCTTGGTGCGACCATGGTTTTAAGCTCCGATCTCCTCATCTTTGCGAGAATGGGTGTGTTGCGAGATATGGCGGCTGGTGCCGAAACTGTTTGGCTTCTGTATTTCGTTGGCGAAGTCTTGGTCGTCATGGGCGTTACGCGCGCTTTGCGCCTTAAAGCTGCCGAATCTCCGGCCGCCCCAGTTACAAGTCAAGAAAAAATCGCGCCATAGCACGCAGAATACGCTTTGGGTGGTTCCTTTGAATTGCTCGTTCCAAGGTATCTGTCTGAGTTTGCTTAAGTCGGATTGGGCGATTGGATTCGCACCGTCCTGCGATCTTGGAAACCTTAAGCGCCGTCTCCGCCAGTCTCGACCGCTGACTTTGTTGGTAGAAGCCTGCCATCACGAACACGCGCTGAAAGCTCCCAGAGGGCCGTGCGGTTGGAATCCCATTTGAGGCGAAGATTGGCCGTTTCAAAGTCGACCCAGTTGACGGAGAGGTGTTCTTGAGACAGCACGATTTCCTGATCGCCTGCGTCCACTGCAAAGCAATATTCTGGGATCACATAAGTGTCCTCAGGCCAGTCAAGATGGGCGCTGAAGTGAGTGCAGGGCATGAAGCAAAGGGTCTTCAAGGCGAAAAACGGACTATCGCGGGAGAGACCGCTCTCCTCGACCATTTCTCGGCGCGCGGCCTCATGTGGCAATTCACCGACGTGCCCGCCGCCAGCGATGGCTTGCCACCAGTTTTCGTCGCGGCGACGAAAGATGGCAAATCTCGGCCCCTCAGCCATTCGCCGAAA
>JBEINE010000032.1:0-21160 GCA_040378245.1 Hyphomonadaceae bacterium
ACTTATACAATTCCTGGATGGCGTCTGCAGGATACATCCCTCTCCCTTCAGACACCGCGCTGCATCGCAGGCTTTGCTCAAGGCGCGACACTCCAAGGTCCGCCCGGCCCCAATACAGTACCACCTGGCGTTGTAATTGCGTGTCCGCGAACAGAAAAATTGTCTTATCAGGAGACCACGCCGCGTCTGACGGTGGATTACCAGCTAGCCCGCGACATCATGGTCTACGCCAGTGCAGCGAGAGGCTATAAGCCAGGTGGCTTTAACACCAATGAAGTCAATGAGCTGGTCGGTCAAAGCTATTTGCCGGAGTTTGTGACCGCCTATGAAGTGGGCGTCAAATCGCAATTTTTGGATAGGCGCTTAACCCTTAATGCCGATCTGTTTTTCAACGATTATACTGACCAGCAAATTGGCGTACAACGCAATAATGCGGGTCCAAACAGCACGATTATCGCAACCGCAGGCATTATCAACGCTGGGGCCGTGGAAAGCAGAGGTTTTGAAATTGAAACGAATTTCCAAGCCACTGACCGCCTCAATCTCAGCTTAGGCTATGTTTACACAGATGCCTCTTTCAAGGAATATGTTGGCGGGCCACCTCCAGGTTCCAACAGTGCTGCATTCGCGGCCTGTGGTGTTCCCAATGGTCAAACCTCGTCTGACCAGACACGCGCCGACGCTGGCAATGCCTGCGCCGATTTCAGCGGGAAAGACGTCGGCAAAAGTCCCAAGCACTCGCTAAACACATCGGCATTCTATGAGGCTCATCTGGGTCAGTCAGAGAATAAGTGGTTTGTTGAGCTTTCGGCGCAATATCGCTCCAAGCGTTTTACGGACGAAAGCAATCTGGCTTATTTGCCAGCCTATACCAATGTCGACTTGCTGGCGGGCCTTGAATTCAATCGCGTGACTTGGACCGCTTTTGTGAGAAATCTGACCGATGATGACACGATCCGCGTGTCACAGCGCACTGTCGACCCGGGCAATCCAGAAGGCTTTGTACCAGGTCGCGGTTTCATCGCCTATCTGCCGACGCCGCGTGTGGTTGGTGTCCGGATGAGCTTGAAGATCAACTAATTGCGGCCAGAGCCTTAGCCTGCACGTTTGTTGCATGTGAGTCAAAAGGGTGATGAAAAGCCCCTCCCGTTGCGCGGGTTTGGCGTAGACGTCATCGTTGGGGTGGGGGGTGTCTCGGCGTCCCCAACCGCTTCCCCACCAAGGGGAGAGGGAGGGCCCAGCCGAAAGTTATGTGCTCAAAGCCAAACGCAATCGCCGTACCATGGCCTGACTGGCACCTTTCCAGTCGGGCCGCATGGGGCTAGAACGCGACGATGACCGCCATCCTCTCCCTTTTTGCCACGCGCATTTATCGTGCGCCCCTTAATGAAAAAGCACCTGAGGATTTACGGGCGCAGTTGCACGATGCGTGTGAAGCGCTTCAAATCGAAGACAAGGCCGGCCGCAAATGGTCTCGCGATCACGGCTATAGGGGCTATACGTCCTATGCGTCTTTGAATGATTTGCCGCAGCGCTTTAATGCGTTTGCCGATTTGCGGCGGGCTTTAGATAGGCATGTCCACACATTCAGTGCCGAAGTCGGATTTGATCTGGCGGGCGGAAAGCTCAAACTCGATAGCCTTTGGGTCAATGTCCTGCCTGAAGGTGGGGTCCATACTGGCCATATCCATCCCCACTCAGTGGTGTCGGGCACTTATTATGTCGCCGTACCTGAAGGCGCATCTAGCTTGAAGTTTGAAGACCCCAGATTGGCGATGATGATGGCCGCCCCCACGCGACACCCCGATGCCCCGCAAGACTTACAGCCTTTTATGTTCCTCAGCCCGCAGGCTGGCGAAGTCGTTTTGTGGGAAAGCTGGCTACGCCACGAAGTGGTGGTGAATAGATCAAAGCCCAAGCGCATATCGATCAGTTTTAATTATGCTTGGGTTTAACACAGTGGCTTCTCCAACCTCATCAACATGAACAATCGCATAAAATCCCTATTCTCTGATTGCGTTACAGGCCGCATCCCCTCATTTAGGTTAAGAAATTGAAAGTTGGAGTTATAGATGGCCGAATTCGTACCCGTACCCAGTTTTGATCTGGTCGTGTTTGGCGCATCAGGGGATCTGGCGTTGCGTAAACTGTTCCCGTCGCTGTTTCACCGCTTCAAGGACGGACAAATACCAGCCGACAGCCGCATTGTCGGTGTTGCGCGGCAAACCATGACGCAGGATGAATTTCGCGCGGCGGTAAGTGAGGGTTTTAGCTCCCTGGCAGGCGGCGATGCCGATGGCGAGAGCTTTAAGGCGTTTGTGAAACTGATTTCCTATGTCGCGCTCGATGCCACAAAGGCGCGTGGCGACTGGCAGAGCTTGGAAAATGCGCTGAAAGATGGCGAACAGAAAGTCCGGGTCTTTTACCTCTCAACCCCGCCTTCAGTGTTTGCTGATATCTGCGCGCGGCTGGATGAGACAGGGCTTGCGACGCCAACTTCGCGCGTCGTGCTGGAAAAGCCATTGGGGCGCGATCTTGCCTCTGCCAAGGCTATAAATGACGGCGTGGGAAAAGTGTTTTCCGAAGACCGCGTTTATCGGATCGATCATTATTTGGGCAAGGAAACGGTCCAAAACCTCTTGGTCTTGCGCTTTGCTAATGCTTTGTTTGAGCCTGTGTGGTCGCGCTCAAGCATTGATCATGTTCAGATTACGGTGGCGGAGACTATCGGGGTCGGTTCGCGCGGCGATTATTATGACAAATCTGGGGCCATGCGCGATATGGTGCAAAACCATATGCTCCAACTCTTGTGCTTGGTCGCTATGGAAGCGCCAAACTCAATGGAGGCCGACGCCATCCGCACCGAAAAGATCAAAGTGCTTCAAGCCCTTGTCCCTATAGGCAAGGACCGTGTTGCCACTCAAAGCGTGCGCGGGCAATATAAAGAGGGTCTGGTGAAGGGTGAGGCCGTCAATGGCTATCTCGATGATTTAGGACCCGCTCGGACGAGCACGACTGAGACCTATGTCGCGTTGAAAGTGGAAGTCGCCAATTGGCGATGGGCTGGCGTGCCGTTTTACCTGCGGACGGGCAAGCGCATGCCCGCCAGAAGGAGCGAGATTGTTGTTACCTTCCGGCCTCCACCCCATGATTTGTTTGGCAATCCGTCCCAGCCCAATCGATTGGTCATGCGCCTGCAACCCGATGAAGGCATGGAAATGTGGCTACAGGTCAAGGAGCCGGGGCCTGGGGGGTTGCGGGTAAAGTCTGTGCCCCTCAATCTGTCCTATTCCGATACCTTCACCATTCGTTATCCCGATGCCTATGAGCGTTTGTTGATGGATGTGGTGCGGGGCAATTTGTCGCTCTTTATGCGCAAGGACGAAGTTGAAGCGGCGTGGGCGTGGGTCGATCAGGTCATTGAAGCTTGGGAGACATCTGAGATTGAACCTTATCCTTACGCCGCTGGCAGCGATGGCCCAACGCAAGCGGCGCTTATGATGGACCGTGATGGTCGCCAGTGGCGAGAAATGATCTGACAATGACAACAGCTACTCAGCAATTGCCTATCCTTGCCTTTCCAGATCGCCGAAGCGCTGAAATCAGCCTCGCTGATGCGCTGGCCGCCAGTGTAACGGCCGCCCATGGGGAGGGGCGCCGCGCGCGCATTGCCCTATCGGGCGGGTCTAGCCCTGCGCCCGCTTATGCCAGATTTGCCAGCATGGATTTGGACTGGTCGCGCATTGATATTGCCTTGGTCGATGATCGTTGGGTCGATGCCAATTGCGCCGGGTCTAATGAGGCGATGATACGCACCGCTTTTGGCCCCGCCACTGGTGTCACGATTATTGGCATGAAGACCCAAGATGAAACGCCCTTTGCGGCTGAGGCGGGCCTAGACCCAGTTTATGCGGCGCTGCGGCCTTTTGATAGCGTGGTGTTGGGCATGGGGGCAGATGCGCATACAGCGTCATGGTTTTCAGGCTCGCCTCAATTAGCGAACTGCTTATCCCCCGATGGCTCGGCGACTGTTTTGGGCGTAGACGCCAGTACCGCGCCAGTCGCAGCACAATTTCCCCTGCGCATGACTTTGACCCTGCCTGCAATAGCGCAGTGCGATCAGGTGATTGTTTTGCTGTTCGGCGATGAGAAAAAGCAGGTCCTGATTGAGGCTCTTGATGCACCTGTCATGAAAGCGCCTATAAAAGCGGTGGTTGAAGCGTGCGATGATCGCTGCATCGTGTTTTGGGCAGCTTAAGAGAGGAATCCGTCCATGTCGGCTCCATTAAATGCCATTGTCGCCAAGGTTACACAGCGAATTGAGTCGCGCTCAAAGGCGCGGCGCGCACGTTATCTCGATTTGATCGCGGCGCGGCGATCACCTGAGCCGGCGCGCCTGCGCTTGGCGTCGGCCAATCAGGCCCATGGTTTTGCCGCTTGCCCGGCGAATGACAAAGAGATGCTCAAAGCCGGGCGCTGGGCCAATATTGGCATTGTGACGGCCTATAATGATATGCTCTCGGCTCATCAGCCCTTGGCCACTTATCCTGAAATCCTTAAGCGCGGCGCGCGAAAGGCTGGCGCGACGGCCCAAGTCGCCGGTGGGGTCCCTGCCATGTGTGACGGGGTCACTCAAGGCTTTGAAGGGATGGATTTGTCGCTGCATTCGCGTGATGCGATCGCCATGGCTACGGCCGTTGCGTTATCGCACGACACCTTTGATGCGGCCATATGTCTGGGCGTCTGCGACAAGATTGTCCCAGGGCTTCTGATTGGGGCGTTGCGCTTTGGCTGGTTACCGACGATCTTTTGTCCAGCTGGGCCCATGCCGTCGGGTCTTTCCAATCCTGAAAAGGCTCGGATTCGTCAGCTCTATGCTGAGGGTAAAGTCGGCCGCGATGCGCTTTTGGAAGCAGAATCTCAAAGCTATCATAGCCCTGGCACCTGCACCTTTTACGGCACCGCTAATTCCAATCAAATGTTGATGGAAATCATGGGGCTCCATATTCCAGGCTCGGCTTTCGTAAACCCCGGTACGCCGTTGCGCACGGCTTTGGTTGAAGCCTCAGCCGGTCGCGCCGCCAAAATCACCCAATTAGGCAGTGCTTATACGCCCATTGGCCACGTCGTCGATGCGCGCGCGATTGTGAACGCCATTGTCGGGCTATGCGCGACGGGCGGCTCGACCAATCATATGATCCATATTCCAGCGATTGCACTGGCAGCTGGGCTGATTGTGGATTGGGAGGACTTTAGTGAGCTGTCCCATGTCACGCCTTTGGTTTGCCGCGTTTATCCCAACGGCATTGCCGACATTAATCACTTTCATGCTGCAGGTGGCATGGCTTTTTTGATCGGCGAATTAGCACAAGCCGGTTTAATTCATACGGACGTTACAACTGTCGCAGGCGAGGGTGGGCTTCTGGCCTATACGCAAGAGCCTTTCTTGGATGGTGAGACTTTGACGTGGCGCGATGGCGAAAAAGCAAGCGGCGACGAGGCGGTCTTGCGTCCGGTCCAAACACCGTTTGATCAAGATGGAGGTTTGCGGCTCTTGAGGGGCAATATCGGCCGCGCCTGCGTCAAGGTCTCGGCGGTTAAGCCAGAGTACCGCATCGTGGAAGCCCCCGCGCGGGTGTTTAAGGATCAAGCCAGTTTGCATGTGGCCTTCCAAGCCGGTGAGCTGGATCGCGATGTCGTTGTGGTTGTGCGCGGTCAAGGCCCACGCGCGACGGGCATGCCAGAGCTTCATAAATTGATGCCGCCCTTGGGCGTCCTCCAAGATCGGGGTTATCGTGTGGCGCTGGTCACCGATGGGCGGATGTCGGGCGCGTCGGGAAAGGTGCTCGCCGCTATCCATGTCAGCCCTGAATCCATGAGTGGCGGCTTGATTGGGAAAGTGCGCGATGGCGACATCGTCCGAGTCGATGCTGAGGCTGGCACGCTTGACGCGCTTGTTGATCCGCAGGAATGGGCGGCACGTGTGTCTGACACCAAAGTCGTGGACGGTGTTAGTCGCGGCATGGGCCGTGAACTTTTTGGCGTTTTCCGACACAACATCAGCTCGGCCGAGCAAGGTGCCAGCCCATTTGGCGATCTCGATCCCGATGAAGAGGTCATTGAGCCCCTAACCGACAAGGCGCCCCTAACCGCAGAGGCCGACGCTTGACCCAGCCGTCTATTCTCGTTGGTGATGTTGGGGGCACGAATGTCCGCCTTGCGGTGGCGCGCATCAATGATGACGGCCATGTTGATCTCAGCGATGTGATGCGCATGCCCGTCGCAGAGCTCCCATCTCTCAGTGACGCGATTGAAGCCTGGTCTGCATCAGGCCGAACATTACCATCGACGGCGGTATTTGCTTTAGCGGGGGCCACGGGGGCCGACGAAGTTCGCTTTACCAATTCAAACTGGGTGGTTTCGGCTTCTGAGACGCGTCGACGATTCGGATTTGAGAGCGTGACCTTGGTCAATGATTTTGCCGCCCAAGCGCGCGCCGTTCCCGCCAATCGACCAGAGGACTTTGAGACTTTGCTCGAAGGCACGCCGCTTGCGGGCGCACCCATGGTCGTTCTGGGTCCCGGCACTGGCCTTGGCATGGCCATCCTCATGCCCGATGGCGAAGATTGGCGGGTTATTCCCACTGAGGCGGGGCACCAAGCCTATGGCCCGTGTTCGGCCCGAGAGCGTGAAATCTTAGGCTATGTCGGCCGAGATATGGCCTATGTCAGTTACGAAAATCTGGTTTCAGGTCTGGGCCTTAATCGTCTTTATCACGCCATTTGTGCCTTGGAGGGTAAGCCTGCCACATTAAAAGGCGGCGAGGAGATCGGGCCCGCCGCCATGGCCGGAGACGATCCATGCGCTGTTGAGGCTGCGACCATCATGACGTTGTCGCTGGCGACTTTTGCCGGCAACGCCATCCTGTCATCGGGCGCCAAGGGTGGATGTGTGATCGCTGGGGGTGTTGCAGAGGCACTTGCGCCCTTCTTGCGCACCAAGGCGTTTCGTGATCGCCTTACGTCACGGGGTGCTATCAGTAGCTATTTTGACAATGTCCCTGTGCGGCGCGCCCGAGATTCGTTTGCGGCCCTTGAAGGGGCCGCTTTTTTTGCTCCCAAGTGTTGACGGAGGTTATCATGGCCAGTTTTGCATCAAGGTTACGTGCCGCACCGCTCATTCCGGTTCTAACCATTAGCGATGTCTCAAAAGCGGAAGGCCTAGCTTTAGCGTTGCAAGCAGGCGGCCTCAAAAACCTTGAGGTAACACTTCGAACGCCGGTCGCATTGGAAGCGATTGCCATCATGAAAGCTGCGGCCCCTGACTTGATGATTGGTGCTGGCACAGTCCTCAGCGAAGGCGATGTGGAGGCCTGCTTTAAAGTTGGTGCAGATTTCATTGTGACGCCGGGTTCTAGCCCCAGATTGCGGGAAGCCCTTTTGAAAGCCGACGCCAATGTGATGGTCGGTGTGGCAACAGCCACTGAAATCATGAGCCGCCTTGAAGAGGGCTTTGGCGTCCTAAAGTTTTTCCCTGCTGAACAATCAGGCGGTGCAGCGGCGCTGAAATCCTTTGGCGGGCCGTTGCCTGATGCGCGTTTTTGCCCAACTGGCGGGGTGACGCTGGAAAAGGTTGAGAGTTATCTCGCACTTCATAATGTTGTCGCGGTCGGTGGAACTTGGATTGCCACGCCTGAAATGATCAATGCCGGCGATTTTTCGGGCATCCAGGCCAATGCCCGCATCGCAGCGCAGTTCAAAAAGTCATGATCCGCAATAGACGCACCCGTATCGTCGCCACCTTGGGCCCTGCCAGCTCTGCGGCGGAAATGACTTTGGCCTTAGCGCGAGCTGGCGTTGACGTGTTCCGCCTCAACTTTAGTCATGGCAGCCAAGACGATCACGCGCGGTCCTATGCCAGTGTTCGCGCAGCCGAAGCCGCTATCGGCAGGCCCATCGGTGTTTTAGCCGATTTGCAAGGTCCAAAACTTCGCCTTGGTACGTTGACTACACCCAAAGTCATGCTGGCCAAGGGCGATCATTTCCGCCTTGATCAGGACCCGACACCAGGCAACGCGGCGCGGTGCTGTCTGCCCCACCCAGAGATTTTTGCGGCATTGTCAGTGGGTGAGGATTTGCTGATTGATGACGGCAAAGTACGCCTTCGGGTGCTCAGCCATGGTTCGGACTGGGCGCAAACGGAGATTATCCAACCGGGCTTTGTGTCTGACCGCAAGGGCGTTAATGTCCCCACCGCCATCTTGCCTATCGGGGCGATGACGGAAAAAGACCGCAAAGACTTAAGTTTTGCTCTGGGCCTTGGTGTTGATTGGGTGGCTTTATCCTTTGTGCAGCGCGCCGCAGACATGGCGGAATTGCGCAAACTTGTAGCCGGTCGCGCGGCCTGCTTGGCCAAAATTGAGAAGCCCGCCGCACTTGAGCATTTGTCAGAAATTCTCGATTATTGTGATGGGGTCATGGTGGCGCGCGGAGATTTGGGGGTTGAACTCGCCCCTGAAGATGTTCCAGTTGCGCAAAAGACCATCCTGCGGGCAGCGCGCCAACGCGGTGTGCCGACCATTGTTGCCACTCAGATGCTGGAAAGCATGATCAATGCATCCGCCCCAACGCGCGCCGAGGCCAGTGATGTCGCTAATGCCGTCTATGAAGGCACTGACGCGCTTATGTTGTCAGCCGAAACAGCGTCGGGTCAGTTTCCGCTGGAAGCGGTTGAGGTCATGAGCCGGATTGCGCAGCGCGTTGAGGCCGATCCACGCTGGCCGGGCCTTATGGACGCCGAACACTCCGCCCCTGAAATCGAAATTCCTGACGCCGTGTCGGCGGCTGCGCGCACCGCAGCTGACGCCTCGAAGGCGGCTTGTCTTGTTGCATTTACAAGCACGGGGACAACGGCGTTGCGGATGGCTCGCGAACGCCCCTTGCAGCCCATATTGGCATTATCCACTGATATTCGTACGGCTCGAAAGCTGGCTTTAGTATGGGGGACAGAGGCCCGCGTGACAGCGGATCCCAAAGATATTGAGGATATGGCGATTATTGCCTCGGGCCTGTCGTCAAAATATGGTCTGGCAAGACCTGGCGATCGCATTGTTATTGTAGCGGGCCTTCCATTTGGCACCAAAGGCGGCACCAATCTCATGCGTATTGCGCGTGCGACTTAAACCAGCGACCTCAAAAAGTGATCAAAATTTATGAGCGACATCATTAGCTTACGCGCATTTGATTTTGAGCTGGATATTGCACCCTTGGCTGGCGGTGGTATAGCGCGCCTCGATTGGCACGCCCTGCCCCTGTTGCGCACGGCCATAGCCGGAGCGGTCGTATCGGGCGATCCCCTTGGCCTATCATGTTTCCCGATGACGCCTTATGTCAGCCGCATAACCGACGGCGCTTTATCATGGGGTGACGTAACGGCCCAGATTGCGCCCAATATGGCAGGCGGCCTTCATCCCTTACACGGGATCGGATGGCGCAGAGCCTGGGATATCATCGCGCATTCCGACACCTATGTGGCTTTAAGCCTCAATCATCCAGGCGACGCAGACTGGCCTTGGGCCTTTGTGACGCGTCAGGACTTCACCCTCTACCCTGATCATGTTGAGCATCGTCTGAGCATTTCTAGCCGCGATGACCGCCCGTTTCCCACCTCTCTAGGCCCCCACCCCTATTTCAATGCAGCTGACGCGATCATCAGTTTTGTAGCCGACAGCTTATGGGAAATCAGTGGTGAATCGCTACCAACCCATAAGGCCCGCCCGGCGGTGGTCGATGCCCTGGCCACAGGAACAAGCGCGGCTAATCTGGACTTGGATCATTGCTTTGAAGGCTGGAATGGGTCAGCGACGGTGGCCTGGCCAAGCCATAGCCTTCGCGTGGAAGCCATGTGTCAACTTGATGATCAGACACGTCCCTGCACACGCTTGCAACTTTATACGCCACCGGGCCAAGATTATTTCTGTCTTGAACCGGTGACCGCGCGTTGCGTGGCCTTTGCTACGGCTGACCCTGAGAGCCACGGCGTTGTAAATCTTCAGGGCCAAACCGTGTCGATCATCACGAAATTTGTCCCTCATCGGTAAGGGGATAGACCCCAGTCTATTCAAGTTAAGGTGGAGGAGTCTTCAAACTTGTGCCGAAGTCGCCATCCCCAGCCTGTCATCCGCACGCAGCGAAGCGGAGATGCGGGACCCCACAGATATGTGCGCTCCACTCAACGAGGCCCCCGATCTTCGCTTCGCTTGTCGGGGGTGACAAGCTCTACATGTTAGCCTTATCCCTACCGACTTAAATCCACCAATTCATACCAAGTCTGCATATAGCCACCGACACCACCTTGCACAAAAAGCGCATCGTCGTCTGCGGTGATCCAGACATCATAGACGGGGTGTTCGCCTGCCATGCCCCCAGTTCCATCGTCTAGAAATTGAAAATGGCGGGTTTTGAAAGTTCCGGCTTTGACAGTGATGTCTTCTTCGCCCAGATAAAGCCCATCAATTCGAACCGGCGCCGCAAAGGGCGGCGTCGCGCCTCTATGGTCTGGGGATGGCAAATACATAGAAAAAGTCCGGCGCTTGATTTGGCTCCAGTCATGCAGGCCAAGAAAATAGCCGTCAGCCACAATCGGATGCGTGCCAAATCCGTCGATCGGCTTAGCCAGTTCAACGCGCTGGGATACCCGACCCATCGCTGGGCCATAACTTTCACATTCGACAAAGCTGTCGCCAAAGCGGAACCAGCCCGACCCCATAAAGGCATCCCCAACCGTTAGCCTGACATGGCAATCCATCGGACGGCGATCCTTATCAAGGCTGTAGATGATGTCGCGCATGACGCTGGGGTTGGGCTCAGCAATAAAGCAATGGGCGCGCAAAGTGGTTTGACCGTCGCCATGATGGGTGAATGTGAAATGCTCCTCACCGCGGGCTTGATCCAACATATGAGGCTTTTTGGATGTATATGCGATTGTGCCCCTGATTGTGCGATGAACCATATATTGCCCTCCCTGTGCTGGATGGTCATACTCGCTTTTCTATTAGTGTGCATCAAGGGGCGTATGGATCGCAATGACACTTGAAATTGTTGAAGTCGGTGCGCGCGACGGTTTGCAGAATGAAGCCCTCATTTTGCCCACAGCGACAAAAGTCGCGCTGATCAATAGAGCCATTGCTGCGGGTGTAAGCCGTATTGAGACGGCAAGCTTTGTTAATCCGGCCCGCGTGCCCCAAATGGCCGATGCTGAAGCGGTGATGGCCGCTTTACCCGATAGCACGAGTGTCACTTATGTCGGGCTGGTGTTGAACACGCGGGGCGCGCAGCGGGCACTTGCAACCAAAGTTCATCAATTGGGCGCTGTTGCTATGGCTAGCGACAGCTTTGGGATCAGAAATCAAGGGCAAACCAGTGCGCAGAGTGTGGATCAGGCCTGCGAGATCATCGCCTTGGCTAAACAGAGCGGTCGAACCGGGCAAGTGACAATTTCGGCGGCTTTTGGCTGCCCCTTTGAGGGCAGCGTTGCACCTGATCATATTGTCGCCATGGCGGCGCAGCTTGCAGAAGCAGGGCCCTGTGAGATCGCTTTGGCCGATACGATTGGTGTCGCAGTTCCCGTTCAAGTCACAGAGCTGATACTCAGGGTCCGCGCGGTGATTGGAGCGATACCGCTACGCGCCCATTTTCATAATACCCGCAACACAGGCCTTGCAAATGCCTGGGCGGCTTATCAAGCGGGTGCTACAATCTTGGATAGCAGTCTTGGGGGCCTCGGCGGTTGCCCTTTTGCCCCCAATGCGACAGGCAATATTCCCACCGAAGACTTGCTCTATCTGCTTGAGCGATCAGGCGTCAGCACAGGCCTTGATCTAGATCGTTTGATTGATGCTGGGGCTTGGTTGACTGAGATTATGGGCAGGCCTTTATCGGCTATGGTAACGCGAGCCGGTCATTTTACAGGACTGATGTCATGAGCGATGAGCAGGCTAAAGGGCCCTTGGCCGGATTGCGGGTTATTGAGTTTCAATCTAATGACAGTAGTTGCCATGTCTCCGGCAGGAGGCAATAAACTCCAGATTTAGCTGAGCTTCCCAACCGCCTGCCTCATTCAAAATACCGCTTGCATAAGGCTATATAGGAAGTTGCATCTCACAGCTCCTTGCCAGATCGCAAAGGCTCATCTAGAACAATTTAAGAACATTACAAAGCTACTTAACGGGCGGCGCGGGTTTCCTGCAACGTTCTTGCGTCCAAAAGTCAGCAGGAGAGCCAAATGTTGTCATCATTGGAGTTGTGTGCGGGCGCAGGTGGTCAAGCCCTTGGGCTTGAGCAGGCGGGCTTCGAGCACCGGGGGTTGGTTGAAATTGACACGCACTGTTGCTCCACTCTAAGGGCGAACAGGCCTCATTGGAACGTAATCGAACAGGACCTTAGGTTGTTCAAAAAAAGCGCGGGAGCCTTCCATGGCGTCGATCTTGTCGCAGGCGGTCTGCCGTGTCCGCCTTTCTCTGTTGCGGGCAAGCAACTTGGGGAGAGTGACGAGCGGAACCTTTTCCCAGATGCTCTCGACGTTATTGACGCGGTTCGGCCCAACGCCGTGATGATTGAGAATGTTCGGGGCTTCCTTGATGCGGTGTTCCGCGACTACCGCGAAGGGCTTAAGTCACAGCTTCGCAAGATGGGGTATGTCGCAGACTGGCGGCTGTTAAACGCCTCTCACTTCGGGGTCCCGCAACTCCGCCCGCGTGTCATCATCGTGGCCATCAGATCCGACCTTGCCGAAGGCTTCCAGTGGCCCGAAGAACAACACCGAAACCCGCCCACGGTTGGCGCCGTCCTGCACGATTTGATGGCAGCGAGTGGCTGGCGGGGCGCATCGGCATGGAGGGATAGGGCGGATGAGATCGCCCCCACCCTCGTAGGCGGCTCAAAGAAGCACGGTGGACCCGACCTTGGCCCGACGCGTTCTCGGGAGGCCTGGGCGGTGCTTGGGGTCAACGGCAAATCGGTCGCAGAGCACCCGCCAGAACAAGATTTTGTTGGGATGCCCCGGCTAACGGTTAAGATGGCTGCGCGCATTCAAGGTTTCCCTGATGACTGGGAGTTTATCGGTCGCAAGACCCATGCCTATCGGCAAGTAGGCAACGCCTTCCCGCCACCGGTGGCGCGGGCAGTGGCAGCACGCATCAATACTGCCCTGACCACCCGTCGCCTCTACGCGATTTCCGCTTGACCTCGACCATATTAAAGGTGTGTGCAACATTCGCTGATCATCAGGATCAGGGGAATCAGTCAGTTTGCGCAGTCAATTACCAAAAAGTCTTATTGTGGCCGGGCATCCGGACTTCCTACTTCTTTCTGCTATCGCGGCTGACCTAGAGGCGCGGGCGGGTGGTGCAGGCCGGATCGTCCAAGAGGTGCCCGAGCTGCTGCGCGAAGTGATTGACGATGTGATTCAGACGCCAACGACAGGGCGACGGTCATATGATGAACTTGAGAAAACCGAAAAGACCTATATCGGCACCCGCGTTGAGATCATGCTCCGGGCGCTACTGAGTCTTCCACGCGGGCGGCTAGACGCCGTAGTGTTAGGCCACGACACCGACATCAAGCACACGATGGGCAACAACTGGATGATTCCGTCCGAAGCCATTGGGCATGTGTGCATCCTGACCGCAGCTGACGAGAACCGCGCCCGCTGTTACTTTGGCCTGTTTGTAGCGCACGCCGAATATTTAACCGGGGCAGGCAACCGTGACGGCAAAAAGAGCCTGTCAGCCTCGGGCAAGGCGCATGTCCTCTGGATGTTCGCCAACCATCCTTATCCACCCAACTTCTGGCGTACTATCCCAGCCTCATCAGTGGAGAGGATTGTAATGGGCCGAACCGGCAATGAAAGGGTGATGGCGCTGTTCCGTGAGGTGCAGGGGGTCCCTGTCACGCGAAAGACAGTAGAGGGGGTTGCCCGGCAGCAAGACTTCATGCGTCGCGTCCGCGCCGACAACGGGAGGGGGACGCGCGACCTTTTGGCGGCTGAGGGCATCTTGTTACTGTCTGGACAGTATGATGGCCCGCTTATCCGGTCTTTGGGCTTGCCCCTCGGAGACTTCGTTGCACACACCCCTTTAAACGAGCAGGAGCTGGAGTTGGCCCGCGCCGCTGGCTGGCAGGTCTAAGCCGCTACTTCCAAGATGACCCGAAGGTCAACGATTCAGCTTCCCCCGCCGCCCATGAAACTTGTTTTGCTATGACGGAAGGACGGGTCACGATTTGCAATTCAGTCACAAAGTTCGCGAACGCCCGCATCTTTTTTTCACAAAATTGCACGGACTGATGTCTATTCAGCCAGTGCGCTGGACCGGGCCGCCGCTGGGCGCTCATACGCATCAGGTGCTAACAGACTTATTGGGCTATAGCGCCGGGATGATAGAGGACCTCGAAAAAAAAGAGGTGATTTGAGGCGCTGGTTGCTGACAGGCATTTACTTTGCGCGTGTTAAGCGAGCATGAGCAGCCCAAGCCGCATGTCGGAAACGGCGTCAAGGGTACAGCGTAATCGAGCAAAAACCTGAGAACCGGCCTTTCCTCGTCCAATAGGGTCGGCGGCAGTGAACCTTCGCGAAGCCTTGCCCCTCAATAGCGCCAGATCGGCGCGTGTGTCGGCGAAAGTTCGCAGATCAGGTTAGAGGCGTCACCATTTGAAACAATCAAGTCTTCCGCGCAGACGATTATGGCTTGCCACCTGACCCTTAACGCGTGCGCGTCCGCGCACCCAGAGACAATGGTATGGCCGTCGTCCGTTTGGCGACCCGGATAACGATGCGAGACTGAACGTCGGAAACAAGGCCCATGCCCAGAAGTTTGTCGCGCAAGAAGCTGTCATAGGCCTGCATGTCTGTGGTCACGATCTGGATCATATAATCCGCAGCACCTGTTACCGTTACACAATCAACAACTTCGGGCCAATCGGCCACACAGGCTTCAAACTTCTCGAGGTTTTCGCGATTGGGCAATGACAATTTCACACTCGCCATAACTTCAAACGCCAGCCCCAAAGCGGCCCGGTCCAAAATCGTGACCCGGCGGGCAATCACCCCCACTTCTTCCAGCCGCTTAATGCGCCGCCAGCAGGGGCTTGCCGACAATCCAATGACCTCGGCGACTTCAGCAACTGAAAGAGCTGCGTCCTTTTGAATGAGATCAAGAATTCGTAAGTCGATGGGGTCGAGGTCAGTGGACACGAACATTCTCCTAAAGGCGGAAAACGACAAAATGCTTTGCGTGAATCATAATAAATTACGCACATTTAGGCAAGCATTTTCGCGTATATTGGAACACGATGCCTCGGTAATGGTCCTAACCATCCGACTATTCCTCTGGCGAGTGGAAAGCTACATCCATGCAACATCGTGACGTGCTTTTAACAGACAAATATGAGCTCAATGAGGGCCGCGCCTTCTTGACCGGCATTCAAGCTCTGGTGCGCTTGCCGCTGGATCAAAAGAGGCGTGATATCAAAGCTGGTTTTAATACCGCAGGCTTTATTTCAGGGTATCGCGGCTCGCCGCTTGGCGGATACGACATGCACATTGAGCGAGCGGCCCCGTTAATGAAGTCCCATGATATTGTGTTTTGGCCAGGCCTTAACGAAGATTTGGGCGCGACCGCGGTTTGGGGAAGCCAGCAATTGGGACAATTCGCAGGCGCTCGTTACGATGGTGTATTTGGGATTTGGTACGGAAAGGCACCCGGCGTTGACCGAACAGGCGATGTTTTCAAACACGCTAACTTTGCCGGAACGTCGAAGTTTGGTGGTGCAATAGCCGTGGCGGGCGACGATCATTTGTGCAAAAGCTCCACACTGCCGAGCCAATCGGAATTTGCCTTCATGGATGCCGAAATTCCGGTTCTATCGCCAGCTTCAATCCAAGAGGTTCTAGACTTTGGCCTTTATGGGTTGGCAATGTCGCGGTTTTCGGGGCTTTGGTCTGGCTTAATCGCTCTTGCTGATACAATGGATTCCGGTGCGGTCATCGAAGTTGGTGCCAATCGGCTGGATATTCGCACGCCAGCAGACTTTGATCTTCCCCGAGGCGGTTTAAGCCTGCGGCGTGGCGATGATCCTCTGAAAAAAGAGGCAAGACTGCGACAATTTAAGCTGCCAGCTGCCCAAGCTTTTGTGCGGGCAAATGGCCTCGACCATCAATTGGTGTCGGGACCCAGCCGCCGCATTGGTCTTGTTACAACAGGGCAAGCGACATCAGATGTCTTTGAAGCCCTGCACGCCATCGGGGTATCGCCAAAATTGGCTTGTGACCTTGGACTGGCCATTTTTAAGGTCGCAATGCCTTGGCCATTAGAGCCGTATGCCTTGCGTAGTTTCGCACACGGCCTTGAGAAGATACTGGTCGTTGAACACAAGCGAGCGTTGATTGAACCCCAAATTCGCGACGCGCTTTATGATCTTCCTGAAAATTTCCGACCTCGCGTTTTTGGCAAGAAGAACTTGGAAGGCGCGCCCCTCTTCCCTGATACAGGCGCTATTTCCATCCCGTTATTGGCAAAGGTGCTCTTTGATTTGCTGCCAGAGGGGCCCCATAGTGAGCAGGCCAACGCCTACTTTGCCCGTATCAAACGCAGTCAGGCGCGCTCTATTGCTTTAGAGGGCGATGCACACCGAAAGCCCCATTTCTGTTCCGGCTGCCCCCATAATAGCTCAACCGTGGTGCCAGAGGGGTCGCGCGCTCTAGCGGGTATTGGCTGTCATTATATGGCTAATTCTATGCCCGAGCGCAGAACAGATATGACCAGCCAAATGGGTGGCGAGGGCGTTGGCTGGATAGGCCAAGCGCCTTTTACTGATGAAGAGCATATCTTTGTCAATTTAGGAGACGGCACTTATTCTCATTCAGGCTCTTTAGCCATTCGCGCCGCCGTCACGGGCCGTGTCAATGTGACCTATAAATTGCTCTATAATGATGCTGTGGCGATGACGGGTGGGCAGCGGACTGAGAGTGGTCAAACAACGGCCCAAATCGCTAAACAATTGCTAGGGGAGGGGGTGACCCGGGTTGTGATTGTTGCCGATGACCCTGTCCGCTATCAGGGCGCGCGACTGGAACCGTCGGTGAAGGTTTATCACCGACGCGACCTTGATCATGTGCAGCGGCTTTTGCGCGACACCAAGGGCGTTACAGTTCTCATTTACGATCAAATCTGCGCCGCCGAGAAGCGCCGCCGGATCAAGCGCAGACTGATGGAGGCCCCTGCTATTCGTGCCTACATCAATTCAGCCGTGTGCGAAGGTTGTGGCGATTGCTCAAGACAATCCAATTGCCTGTCTATACATCCGGTTGAAACTGAATTTGGCACAAAGCGTGAAATCGACCAGTCCTCATGCAATCAAGACACACGATGTGTCGATGGCTTTTGTCCGAGTTTTGTTACGGTAGAGGGCGGGCATAACGCGCGGCGCGATCATGTGCGCCCCGTTTTTGATGCGACCCTGATCCCCCTGCCAAACTTGATGAGCTTAGATCGCCCGATTTCAATCGTTTTCACGGGCGTGGGCGGGACCGGTGTAACCACTGTGTCGGCCATCGTCGGCATGGCGGCCCATATTGATGGCAATGCGTCTTCGACTTTGGATATGACCGGCCTTGCGCAAAAGGGCGGGGCCGTACTTTCTCATGTGCGCATTGGAAACAACCCAGAGGATATCCCGTCAAGTCGGGTGCCACCGGCTTGCGCCGACATTATGATTGCGGGCGATTTGATTGTTGCCACAAACCTTGACGCGCTGGCCTTGGTGTCAAACGGATTGACCCGAGCGGTCGGCAATTCGAACATAGCCCCTACGAGCGAGTTTATCCAAAATCGGGCCCAGCGTTACGACGCGAAATCGCAAATTGACCTATTCGATCAGGCGGTCGCCAGCCTTGACGTTATTCCTGCCGATGCCCTTGCCGAACAATATCTCAATGATGCGATGTTCTCCAACATGATCTTAATGGGCTTTGCGTGGCAGAAAGGCTTGGTGCCGGTATCCCTTGATGGGATTTATCGCGCGATAAAGCTGAATGCTGTGGCAATTGACCAGAATGTGTTGGCGTTTGATCTGGGCCGATTGGCGTCTTGGGATGCCGCTAGGCTGCATGATTTGGTCCCAGTGAAGGAAGCCGCGCCGCAGAGATCGCTGGATGATTTGATCGCCCATCGCGCGGCTTTCTTGACGGCTTATCAGGATCGCGATTATGCTCAGATTTTCCTCAATGCCATTGCGAAGGTTCGGTCTCGCCAAATTGCCTTGGGTCTTGGCGAGAACTTGGTCCGGACTGTTGCCGTCAATCTGTCAAAACTCATGGCGTACAAAGACGAATATGAAGTCGCACGACTTTATAGCGAGCCCGCTTTTTTTGCTGGCCTGAACGCAACCTTAGCAGGACGCAAATCTATCAAGATCTGGCTATCTCCGCCTTTGCTCGCACCCATTGACCCCACTACCGGGTTTCCCAAAAAACTGGCTTTTGGTGGTTGGGTGCTCAGTATTTTCAAGATACTGCAACATGGTAAGGGCTTACGAGGTGGCTTTCTGGATATGTTCGGCCACACAGCAGAGCGAAAGATGGAACGCAATCTTCGCGATCAATACCTCAATGACCTAGACTTTTTGCTTGCGAAACTTTCACCGGCCACTGTCAATAAAGTGATTGAGATCGCTCATTTGCCCGATGAGATCCGCGGGTTCGGCCATGTGAAATTAGCGAGCGCCAAGCTGGCCGCTGTCAAGCGCACATCATTGATGGAAGGCCTTTCAAACCATGCCTAATTCGAGATAGCCATATTCCGCGCCCTCTATAGGTGGCGGCCACCCGTTAGGCTTTGCTATCGTGTTGCCTTGTGGTCACGCGCTTAGCCAAATTTAGTCGCTGCCACACACCAAAAGCGAACTCAGCAAAAGCCTGTGTGCTCGCTTTCCCGCGGCAACCACGCTAATCCCTGCCTATGGATGATGACGATTTGCCAGAAGAGGAGAGCCAAGCGTCTTTAGCGCTGGGCCTGCAAGAGGTACTCGCCACCTCCGACGATGCCGGTCAACGTCTCGATAAGTTTCTGGCTGATCGCTTTCCCGCTTTGTCGCGCTCTTATCTTAAGCATTTGATTGAAAAAGCCCGCGTCACCAAGAATGGCGTGATGGAGACCTCAGTCGCCGCCAAGGTCAAAGCTGGCGCTTTATACCGCGTCGCCGTACCCCCGCCAGAACCTGCCGAGCCAGAGCCTGAGAATATCCCGCTCAGCATTCTATATGAAGATGCCCATGTGCTGGTGGTTGATAAGCCGGCAGGCCTCTCGGTTCATCCAGCCCCCGGCAATTGGACGGGGACTTTGGTCAACGCTGTCCTGTGGCATGCTGGGGAAAGCCTGAAAGTGGTGGGGGCGATGGGGCGGCCCGGCATTGTTCATAGGCTCGATAAGGACACGTCTGGCGTTATGGTGGTATGCAAAAGCACTTTTGCGCTGTCGTCGCTGGGGCGGCAGTTTCAAGAACGCACGATCGATCGACAATATCGGGCTTTTGGTGTTGGCCAGCCCAAGCCGCCCTGGGGGAAAATCGGCCGAATCGAAGCGCGCCTTGGACGCGACCCGCGCGAGCGCAAGAAAATCGCGGTCCTGCCTGACACCTCTGAGGCGGGCAGGACGGCTGCGACCAATTATGAGATTGTCGCCCGCTTTGGTATCGGTTTGCAGGGCATGGCAGGTGCGGCGGCGTGTGAAATGATCTGTAAGCTCGAAACCGGTCGCACCCATCAGATCCGCGTGCATATGGCCCATATTGGTGTGCCACTCATTGGCGATCAGGTTTATGGCGATACCAAAGCGGCGCGCGCGCTCAATAGCGCCTTGACGCCGGACACACCCTTGATGCGCCAAGCGCTCCATGCCCAGACCCTAGCCTTCACCCATCCCGCTACAAGCGAGCGCTTGAGTTTTGAGAGCCAATTACCATCTGATCTGTTGGCGCTCCAAAAGACGCTCAGCGAACTTTAGAAGGCTCAATCAATTGCGATATTTTCTTGGTCTCGATGCCGGTGGCTCAACTTGTCGTGCGCGCCTGATAGACGATCAGGGCCAGCTGATCGGCCAGGCCAAAGGCGGCCCAGCCAATGCGCGTATCGGGATCGACGCCCTTCTTGAGGTTCTAAAGGAGACCATTGACAGCGCTTTAGGCGCTATTGCGCCAAGCGACGTCAGCGCCGCACTGGGTATTGCAGGCCTCAAGCGACCGGGCATTGAAGTGGCCTTAGAGGCTAACCCATTTGGCTTTGGCACGCTCAAAATCGTCTCAGATGCGCACATTGCCTGCCTTGGCGCGCATCACGGCAAGGATGGTGCGATTGTTATCGTTGGCACGGGGTCGATTGGTTTGATGTTACAAGGCGGCTTAACCACTAAAGTTGGCGGTCATGGGTTTCCGATTTCCGGAGAAGGTAGCGGTGCTTATATTGGCCTTCAGGCCTTGATCTGGCTCTACCGGGTTAGCGACGGGCGCGCATTATCTGAGCCTTTGTATGAGGCTCTTTTGCCAGCCATTGGCGGCACGATTGAGGCCAGCTATCTCTGGGTCGATAGGGCCGGACCTACTGATTACGCGGCTCTGGCACCAATGGTATTGGCGGCTGCGACAAATGGTGAAGCCGCCGCACTTGAGATCATGATACAAGCAGGCTCGGCGATTGGCGAATTAGTGGAAGCAGTCTTGGCGCGTGGTGCCAAGAGGTGTAGCCTGATTGGCGGGCTATCAGAGCCCATTTTGCCCTATCTGCCGAGGCCTATCGCCGCGCGACTAAACCCGCCTTTGGGCGATCCCATCGATGGGGCCATTCTTCTGGCGCGAGGCTAAGATGCTGGATGTCTAAAATCGGCGTTTTGATCCCACAAAACTGTGCATTCTTCTCTTGCTTTTACTTGGGACAGGTTTTGGTGCCCATTCTGGCTCACCAAAACCTTTGCGACAGTTTGGGCGGGCGATTTAGCCCGTCAAGGCCTTATCTTTCGACCACAAATCAGCGGCCCCGCGGCGCAGCAAAGCTGCGGCCTTGACCCGCCAAATCCCCCAAAGAGAATCGAAACCGGCTTTTGGTGTGGCCTAGC
>JBEINE010000171.1:0-5990 GCA_040378245.1 Hyphomonadaceae bacterium
GCGACGGCATAGACGTAGGCGCGGGTGGTGGAGAGGGTAACGTACATATCGGCGATCTTGCCTTGCATGAGTTGGAACTCACCGATGGCTTGGCCGAATTGCTTGCGCTCGTGCACATAGGGCAACACAACGTCCATACAGGCCTGCATGATGCCGATAGGCCCTGCAGCCAAAACAGCACGCTCATAATCAAGGCCAGACATCAGGATTTGCACGCCCTTATTGAGCGGGCCCATGATGTTTTCTTCAGGCACTTCGCAATCCTGAAAAACCAGCTCTCCCGTTGGAGACCCCCGCATTCCCAATTTGTCGAGGCTTTGGGCAACATGAAAGCCTGGCGTGTCTTTCTCAATCAGAAAGGCTGAGATGCCCTTGGAGGCTGCTTCTGGCTCGGTCTTGGCATAGACGATCAACGTGTCAGCCTCTTTGGCATTGGTGATCCAGAACTTGCCGCCATTGAGAATATAGCGATCACCCTTCTTTTCGGCGCGCAATTTCATTGAAACGACATCAGACCCGGCCCCGCTTTCGCTCATCGCCAAAGCGCCAACATGCGCCCCGCTGATGAGGCCCGGCAAGAAGCGCGCCTTCTGGTCTCTGTTACCCCAACGACGCAATTGATTCACGCACAGATTTGAGTGAGCGCCATAGGAAAGGCCCACCGAAGCCGAAGCGCGGCTGATCTCTTCCATCGCAACAACATGCTCCAAATAACCCAGGCCAGAGCCGCCATCTTCTTCGTCAACGGTGATCCCCAAAAGACCTAACCCACCCATTTGGGGCCAGAGGTCTCGGGGAAAGGCGTCGTCGCGGTCAATTTGAGCCGCGCGCGGCGCAATTTCGCTCGCCGCGAAGCGAGCCACAGTTTCACGAATGGCGTCGGCAGTTTCGCCAAGGTCAAAATCGAGAGTCGGATAGGTATTTGGGATCATCTCATCAACATGGCGCAGCCTGTCATCACTTGCAACAAAGGATGACCGACTTCCCGCTAGGGTCTGTCCCGTCTTTTTGGAATCAACAAAGCGGGATCGACAGATCCTAAATGATACATCTAAACGCGCAACCCAGTTCTAAAAGCACCAGAGGCGCTCTAAACAGGCTCACCATCACCATTCAGTGCCGACACAGCACTGGTGACGACCATGATAAATCCACTTGCGGCCGCCAAGGGTGCCAGCAGGTCGATCAGCTTGGGGGTCTGATTGGGTATGGGGGACGTCAAGATTCCAGACTTCAAACTGAAATAGATGCCAAAGGCCATAAGCGCGGCACCCAAAATCATAAAACCCCAAAGCCAGAGCGAGAAGGCGCTTGGCTTGTCGTGTGTTTCAAGAGCAATGGTTTCGCTGACTTCAATCTCAGAAACTTGCGAACCTCCGATGGGCGCATCGATGGTTGGCTCTTTCACGACAACGGGAGGGGGAGTTACGGCCTCTGGCTCCGCCGGCTCGTTGAGATTTTGCGGACAGGGCGCGAGCCTATCGTCCCCCGTTTGATCCGTATCCAGTTTAGAACTCATGGCCGGCATGTCCGCTAACGGCGGAATGGCTGGCGGCGGGCGAACGACCGGGCCTTGGTCAGCGGCTTGATAAAGCGCTGGCTTGGCCGCTTCCTCTGCGATCTGCTCAGCCTCAAATGATAGTGAAGCGCCAGTCTTCTCGCCATCATGTGCATGGGCCAGAAGTGCTGCACCATAATCAATTTGCGGACGTATCATCGATGTGGGGGCGGCTGGGCGCGCGCCAATGGTTTCCAGAAACATCGCCGATTCCACCGCTCGGCGGCGGACCAGCGCGTCAATCGTAATCACCCGGCCATTCACAAGCGCGCGCCGCCACGCGTGCATCGACAAGGCCGCAGCCAGAGGCTGACCTTGATTGAGAAACTTTAAGACATCGCTATTCTTAAAATTGTCCAAGCCGATATTGAAGGTAAATGAGATCAACGCATCAAATTGGGATTGGCTGAGCGGCGTTAAGGCGATCTGCCGAACGGCATCTTCAATGATCAACAAATCCCAGCGCAGTAGGTCCTCCGCCTGGGCGCGTGTGACACTCACGCCTTCGCGCGCCGTGGCCGTGTGCCCAAAGCCCAATGTCCACCCGCCCAGAGGTGTAGGAACGGCACGCGCCCTGAACCCCTCAAAGCTGGCTATAAGGTCAAAAGCAGCGCGAGATGCGGTAAGCCGAGACATAAAGCGTTCCAAACCGGGACGGCTTGCGTCCTCCACCCCCCATGATTGCACAATCAAGGCCAACGCGAGGGGCGCGGCTCTGTAGTATGGCCCTGCCCGCCTACATCCTATCGGGGGTTTCAATACCTAAAAGCTCGAGTGCAATGAGCAATTGCTTCAAGGTCGCTTGTGCCAATGTCAGCCTTGAACCCCGCAACACCGATGTTTCAGCGCCCAAAATCGGACAGATCGCATAAAAGCTCGAGAACGCGCCAGCCAGACTATAAGCGTGATCAGCGAGAATGTGGGGCGCACGCTTGTCATAAGCGCCCCGTAAGGCATGCTCAAAACCGTCTAACGTCAGAATAAGGTCGCGTTCACTTGGTTCTAATGTCGTCATCGGCCCAAGCCTATGACCAGCCTCTAGAGCTTTACGGAGGATGGATTTGATCCGAACGGCCGCATAGAGCAAATAAGGCCCAGTCTTGCCCTCAAAACTCAAAAACCTATCTAGGTCAAACACATAGGACGTACCGCGGAAGTTCTGCAGATCGGCAAATTTGAGCGCCGCGACCCCCACCTTATGGGCAATGTCACTGCGCTCGCTGGCCGGCCATTCCAGACCAACACCGGCCTCGTCAATCTTGGCTTGGGCCTTCTCACGAACTTGGGTAATGAGATCGTGTAGCTTAAGGACGCCGCCCTCACGGGTCTTAAACGGCTTGCCATCGGTACCATTCATGGTGCCAAAGCCGATGTGGTCGAGGGCTTCGCGGGGCATATAGCCAGCCTTAGCGGCAGCGCGGAAAACCGTCTCAAAATGTTCGGCTTGGCGTTGATCGACGCAATAGATGATCAGGTCAGGATCAAATCTTTTCTTTCGGTCGATGATGGTGGCAAGGTCGGTTGTGCCATACATGGCCGACCCCTCAGACGAAACCACCAAAAGCGGAGGCACATTAGGGCCCTCGCTACCGTCCTTTTTAGGCACCATTTTGTCATGGACAAAGACAACCCGCGCACCTTGATCGTCCTGCAACAGCCCCTTGGCTTCAAGATCGGCTATCATGGCAGGTATCAAAGGATCAGCATCGCTCTCGCCCAACCATAAATCGAACGTGACCCCTAAGGCCTTAAACTCACGCTCTAGGGTTGGCTGTGACACAGACACGAAACACTGCCACAGCGCGCGGTAACCTGCTCGCCCGGCCTGGAGTTCGGCGGTGGCTTTGCGCGCCCGCTCGCGCATGCCCGTATCCGTTTTGGCAAGCGCCGCAGCCATGGGATAGATGCGCTCCAAGTCTGATAGGTCCACTGGGCTCTGATTTGGGAATGGACCCTCAGCCCCTTCAGCAAAATAGGGCAGATCGGGTTGCTCATCGGCCAAGGCGGCGATCAATAGGCCCATTTGGAAACCCCAATCGCCAAAATGGGCGTCGCCCCAGACTGTATCGCCACGGAATCGATAGATGCGCTTGATGGCGTCGCCAATAATGGTCGCGCGTAAGTGCCCAACATGCATGGACTTAGCCACATTGGGGCCGGCATAATCTACGATGATTTTGCGGGGCTGCGCGAGGATCAGAGCGCCCGCGCGGGGGTCAACAGCTATCTGCGTCGCTTGACGCACTAAAGCCGCATCTGAGAATGTAATGTTGAGAAAGCCTGGCCCCGCAACCTCGCACAAGGCAATATCGGAGTCTGTTGCCAGAGAGCTTGCAAGCGTCGCGGCTATCTCGCGGGGGTTTTTGCCGATCGCCTTGGCACCAGCTAAAGCGCCATTGCACTGAAAATGGCCAAACTCTGCCTTTTGCGCGCGCGATACAGCCCCCAAGGCTGGATCAAGGCCTAAGCCTTCAAAGGCGCACGCAAGTTTATGTGCCAGATCTTGGGCCAGATGAGTCATAATGATACCAGAATAATTAGCGCGGGACGCCCGAATCAATACGGAAGCGCTTGCCGTCACGATTGAATTCTAATTGTGCGTCACTCAGCACAAAGCCCACAAGGACTTCAAAATTGCTACCCGCCACGTCTTTATTGGCCCGCGGAATCGTCACTTGTGTTGGCGCCGATTTCACACGGATGCGGTCTTGACCCTCAGGAATGACGATACGCTGAACATATCGCTGCCGCCAGATAGGAACGATGTCTTTTCGCGTCACCGAAACCCAATAAACCACATCCTTGCTGGTGCCGACTGCCTTTGGCCCCTTCCCGAATGCCATCTCAAGTTGCAGAGAAATCGTGATTGGGTCGTCACCAATATAACGGCAACTTGAAGTAACGCGCTCAATTTCCCCAGTAAAGCCGACATTCTCAAACCGTTCGGGGCCATCAAGCTCAACAAATCTCTGTGCATCGTACAAGACCCGTACCGCCGGACACGGCCCGACATTGGCGGTGGAGCTACCTCCCCCCAAGGCGCGCGATAAGCGAGATGCAAACCCTGGTCTGCGCGGCGGGGCCACCGGTGTGTCCACTTTTTCAGCGTCACCTGGTGCCGAAGGCGCAGCTGGCACCGCCGCACCTGACGTCTCGAGGCTGGGTTGGTTTGATCCATCTGGCGGTGGCACGGGTTTTGGTCGCGCCGCGCACGCGGTTAATGCGAAAGATGCTCCCATCACGATAGCGAGTATTTTAAGGCGCATAATGCTTTCCACAGAAGAAGGGCGGCAGACCGTCTTGGCACTGCTATCTTTATAGATCATGTCTTAGAGGGTCACTCCAAATCAAGCAATGTAATGGGGCACCTTCAAGGCACCTCGAGCGGAGACAACATGCGCGATACACTCAATACCCAGCCCGCCCTGCAGATTTTTCTAGCAGCACCGCGTGGATTTTGTGCAGGCGTGGACCGGGCGATCCAGATTGTTGAGCGTTCAATTGAAAAATGGGGTGCGCCTGTCTATGTTCGTCATGAGATCGTTCATAATGTCCATGTCGTCGATCGCCTAAAAAAACTGGGTGCCATATTCGTTGAGGAGCTTGATGAATGCCCAGTCGACCGGCCCGTGGTATTCTCGGCCCATGGTGTGCCAAAGTCAGTTCCCCAAGAGGCCGCCCGCCGCGAGATGATTTATCTTGATGCCACCTGCCCGCTCGTCTCCAAAGTCCATGTCGAAGCGCAACGCCATTTTGACAATCAGCGCGAGATCATTTTGATCGGTCATGCTGGCCACCCCGAAGTTATCGGCACCATGGGCCAGTTGGACCCCGGCGCCGTCACCCTTGTGGAAAGCGTCGCCGATGTTGCGCACCTCGCGCCCAAAGACCCCGATAAGCTAGCTTATGTGACCCAAACGACCCTGTCGGTTGATGATACGGCAGAGATTGTCGCTGCTCTACAAGCGCGTTTCCCAAGCATCAGCTCCCCTCATAAAGAGGACATTTGCTACGCAACCACCAATCGCCAAGAGGCGGTCAAGGCGCTAGGAAGTGCTGCGGAGCTTTTGTTGGTTATAGGCTCCAAAACCTCATCCAATAGTTTGCGCTTGGTGGAGGTTGGTCTGCGGGCGGGTGCCAAGGCCGCTTATCTCATTGATGATGCGCGCGATATCGACTGGCGCTGGTTTGAGGGCGTTTCCTCGATTGGCCTGACAGCAGGGGCCAGCGCGCCAGAGGATTTGGTTGAGGGTGTGGTGAATGCCTGCCGGAACCGTTATCATGTCGAGGTCCAAGAAGTCTTGGTGACACGTGAAGACGTCATGTTCAAACTGCCCCGCGCCGTCGCGGATCCGGAGTGACTCTAGCGCCCGCCCTGCAAAAGCCCCCTCCCCATTTCATGCCTTCACAGTTAGAAGATTGTGTGGGGTCC
>JBEINE010000060.1:0-15152 GCA_040378245.1 Hyphomonadaceae bacterium
CGCCAGTTCCGGCTGTTCTAACAGTTTTTTGAGCTGTTCGTCCGCATCAACGACCATGGTACGAAACTTCCAGCATTTGAACGCAACTTTGCCCATGCCAATCCTGGTGTGCTTGAACAATGCTGGAGACCCTGTTTCAAATCTGATCAACAAGTAAATGAATAAGAGAAATGGCCATAAAAATAGCAACGCAGAGGATGCGGCCACAATATCGAAGCCGCGCTTCCAAACACAGCGCACGTAAGGCGTGGTGGGTGAAACCGTTGGCGTAAAACGTTGCTTCGGTGTGATTGCCCGCTGGCCGTGAATTATTGTCACTAAAAACCTCTCTGAAAATCGATTCGCTTGCCGCTAGAGACACGCCTGCTGGAGACCGCAAGCGACGTGCCAACACTCACCCCAAACGACCTGCAAATGTCAGGTCAATGTTGCGACCCGTTAACTCTCGACCCGTTTTTTGATTCACGTCCCTAAGAAAATCAAATCAATTCCTTTGGCACGAGATTACGCAAACGCTATTTCAGCTGTTGGGATGATTATAAAGCCATTCTTCATTAACCTTAACACTTGCTTCAAAACAACTCAACCAGAAAAGCCTAAAAAGGGAAAAACTCTAGACTCAGCTAATGCGCATGCGCCCAAAAGCGAGCCAAGCTGTTCAAAATGACACAGTTAGCGCTACAAGCGTTGCAACCACTCGACCAAGGTCAAGCTTGCCACTTAGCAATTCAATTGGGACAAAACGTAATCAGCTGCCTTTAGAATTGACTCACCAAGATCTTCTGTTTCGGTTGACAGAAATAGACCGATTTGGGGTTGCCAGCCAGTTTCTGTGCTCGCCACAACACAGCGACCTAGTGCGAGCGCCTCACCGATCGTTAGGCCGAAATTCTCAGTTAAACTTGGCGCCACCACCAAATGGGCTTCTGCAAGCGCGCTGAGCCGCATATGGGCGGGGACAGCATCGTTGAAAAAGGTCCGTTCTAACTTCAGATCGACAGCAAGACGGCGATAAAACTGGCCCCATTCAGCGTCATCAGGACCGGTCAGGTGCAACTGCCAGCCGGGCATCTTTTGTTGAATGCGGGCCCACGCTTCGAGAAGCCGTGTCAAACCCTTGATCGGATGCAATCGCCCAAAATACAAAATCTTCTTGGGTCCACTTTTTGGTAGGGCAACAGGGCGAATGTCGGGGAGCACAAGAGGTTCAAGCATTAGCGTGCGATGGGGAAGCATTTTCTGTGCACCGATCCGCTCGTGTTCTGACGTCACTAGGATTTCATCTACTCGGTCGAGTGCGTATTTTTGAAGCCCGTACCAAAACATGGCTTTCTTTAAGCGACCAAACTTGAGTGCCGCCTGGTCCAGCGTGCCATGAAGGCTATGGCGGATTCTCGCCTTGCAATCATTCGCCAGTAAAAGTCCGCTGAGCGAACTAACGCTCCACAAGCCATGTATGTGGATACACTCCACGGTGTTTTTGCTTAAACGCACAACGCGGATAAACTCTTGAAGGCCGCGGGCAACAACCGTTGGGCAATCCAGAAAATTCAAATAAGCGCTTTGGGCGTCGTCGATAGGAGCGTTTCGACTGTAAAGCAGAGCAGAAACGTGGTGGCCTTGTGCAATTTGTTGTGAAACCAGGTTTGCCAAAGCAATGGGCATGCCCGAAGCTGGGAGCCTTGGGAGATCCATGACGTTCAAGATTCGCACGTGGTTTCCAATTTCTGATCCATGTGTGTTTACTAAGAGGATGGCCTACAACCTTGCGGCGCACTCATGTCAACAATTGATGCCGAATGGCACTGCTACTGACGATTTCACCCCTTAGGTTCTCAGTGTCATCTCACATAGTAGGTTTCATTTGCCGTGAGTAACCGTGAACTAAAAGAAGGCCGCTGTATCAATTGGTTGTCTTACAACCTCAATTCGATTGTATTGAAGGGCACATCAAGCCTCCGCAAAGCACCACCACCACAAACAACGAAACCAACAAACACAACTGTAGTACTCATGTGAACACGCCAACTGGGTTTTCTAAGCGCGTGGCGATTTTGCGACCGTATTGCGGACTTGTTTGACCAGTTTTTCAAGCTCGGCGGCTGCGACCTCGCCGACGAGAACCTTGTGATAAAAGGGCATTAAGCGGAGGCGATCCTCAAGGCTTTCTTGAATGGCCAAGGCGTTATAACCAATTTGATGAAAGTAAATGATGCGCGCGCGCGCCAGACTTTCCAACGTATCAAAACCTTTCGCGTCGAGCGATGATTGCAATAAAGTGATCCAGTCCTCGTCGATTTGATGAACAAGGGCCGCAACAGCGCGGTCTTTGCGGGCCCAAAAGCGGACGGACATGTCAAACACAGGATAGTCGGGGTCTTCACCCAGCCAGATACGCGCCGCTTCAAGAAGATCGGCCCCCGATGCGCCTGAGCGCGCCTTAACTTGGGCGATCTCGCTTCGATTTTGCTTTTCCCAGCGATCTAGGAGCGCATCGAGCAGGTCTTTTCGGTCCTCAAAATGCCAGTAAAAGCTGCCGCGTGTTACTTTCATTTGCTTGGCAAGACGTTCCACTTTGATGTCGTCAACGCCGGAAGCGATCAGCACAGCGCGCGCGGCTTCTATCCAGTCTTCCCGTGTTAATTGACCATTGCCGCCTTTAGCGGGCTTTTCTTTTGCGTTTAAACCCATAGGATTTTCTGTGCCATAAAAAATCTTGACACGCTACTATTGTCCCTTGAGGTCCGTTTTGCTTCTTGATTATTTGATTTGCTTTCCATACACTTCTGTTTGGAAAAGGGGTCCGCGAACATGGTGAATGTTGATGCAAATGGAGCGGCCGTCCGGATCATCGATGACGTCCGCGACGCGGTTACCCCTGCCCTACAATGGCCAAATAGTGGGGCTTTGCCCGATGTTTCGCTCGAAGGGGCCTGCAAACGCGCCGCACTCGGGCGCTCTGTGACTAAGCGGATCCATGCGTTGGACCGACACGCTCTGTCCTATGACTTGCGCCAAACTCTTGATGTCTTGTCACTTCGCGCTGAATTTTGGTCGCTGCAAGAGGATTGGTATTGGAACGTTTTTGATCCGGGCGGCAGCGAGATGTTTGGCATGTTTGCCCCCACCCCCTATTGCGGCGGCATGATGATCTCGTCATGGGGTGCCATGTTGCGCCGTGTGCCACTGGATCGCGAGGTCGGCCAGATGCGCTATCTGGCTGGCCTACACGAACTTGGTGATGTGCTGGTAGCATTTGGGGAGCGCACGCGTGGGCAAGCGGAACGGGGCATTTTTATGCCGCGCGCCCAAGCCGAGGCGGCAAAAGCCTTACTGGGCCGTCTAGAAGCCGCCCAACTTGGTGATCTTTGTATCAAGGACGACCGCTTGGTAGGAGCCGATGCTTTCAAGCGGAATGTCGAGGCCACTGTAAAAGCGCGGATTGTCGAGGGCATTGCGGCAATGAATGACGTGCTCGACACACGCTATTTTGGCCACGTCCGCAATGAAGTTGGACTGATGCACTACCGCGATGGCCCTGACATATACGCAGCCCTGGTGCGCCTGCATGGCTCAACCGACTTGTCGCCCGCGCAAGTGCATGAAGTTGGCCTGGAGCGCATGGCAAAGGTCCGCGGCAACATGGCCAAAGCGCGCAAAGCGGCTGGCTTTTCAGGCCATGACCGAGAGTATCGCGATCACATTGCCAATGATCCGGCATGGCGGGCGCAGACGCCTGCGGACATCCAACGCTTTTTTGAGCGTTATATCGACCGCTTCCGTCCCCATGTTGATCGGCTTTTCAACGTGCGACCCAAAGCCGATTATGGCGTCCGCCCTTTGCCCGAAGCCATGAGTGCGGCCTTGACCTTTGGCTATTATGACATGCCAAGTGAAGCCGACCCGCGTGGAGACTATGTCTTCAATGCCCAGAATTTGGCGCAAGAGGGGATGTTTAAAGTCGCAGTGCTGAATTATCATGAACTGGTTCCCGGCCATCATCTGCATTTGGCCCTTCAAAACGAAAATCAGAGTCTGCCTGCTGTGCGGCAATGGTGTATGCCAACCGCCTATGTCGAAGGCTGGGCGGAATATGGGGTTAGTTTGGCCGAGGAAGCTGGCATGTTTCAAGAACCGCCCGAACAATTTGGACGTTTGACATCGGAAGCGTTTCTGGTGGCACGATTGGTGGTCGATACGGGCATGAATGCGCTGGGTTGGAGCTTGGAGCAGGCACGCACTTATATGCGCGACAACAGCTTCTTCCCTGAAAATCAGCTTGCCACTGAAACCTTGCGCTATTCATCCGATATTCCAGGCCAAGCGCTGGCCTATAAGCTGGGTGATTATGCCCTGATGGCGATGCGCGAGAAGATGCGCGCGGCGCTTGGCGACCGCTTTGACGTGCGCGACTTTCACGACGCCGTCCTGTCGCCGGGTGCTATGCCGCTGCCTTTGCTTGCCCGCCATATTGAGCATGTTACGGCACAAAGGATGGGCGTATGAGACGGCAAGCGGGGGATATGGTCGCGCGGATTCTGGCCCGGGAATGGATTGGCCTTGGGTTTGGTCTGCTTGTCGCGGTGCTTGGGATTGCCTGCTACGGGCTGTCTAGGCCTCTGGCCGTTACCCTCTTGATGCTGGCCGTTTTGATGTGTGTGGGCTCAATCATTCATCTTCTGCGGCTCGCAGCAGTGCGGCGGCGCTATCCGCCCACAGGTCGTTTGGTTGATGTCGGCGGGCAAAAGATGCATGTGCTGGCGGAAGGGGAGGCCACGGATCATTTCCCCGTCGTTTGGTTGACCGGCGGGCATGCTTCGGCTTTGACCATGGACCATGTCCACCGTGCGATGCGAACAGTCACACGATCCATCCAGATTGATCGGTTTGGAACAGGATGGAGCGATACCGGCCCCTTTCCCCGCACCACTGTCGGCGAAGTGGAAGAGGTGCTCGCAGCCCTTGATGCGGCGGGCGAGACAGGACCCTTTGTCTTTGCTGGCTATTCATTTGGCGGGCTGTTGGTTGCCAATATTGCCAGACGCTATCCCCAGCGCGTCGCACGTCTGGTGCTGCTTGACCCTACGCCACTGGAGACACTTGTTTTTGGACCACGTTTGGGGGCCATAAAGGACATGCGGCGCGATGCCCTGTTCACAGCACTTGCGCGCCTTTTCGGGTTCAACATCGACTTTCAGCAAAGGCGCTTTGAGCGTAATGCAGCGCACCAAAATTTAACGAAGCACTTTGAGCAAACATTGGGCCGCGCGCTTGAGACGTTGAAAGAGGTGGAGATTAGTGCAGGTGCACGACTGGCTGAATGGTCCATTTATCGCGAATTGCTTGGCCCCCATATCGCGAGCTGCGGGTGGGAGACCGTGGTTTATGACGGCGATCTAGGCGACATGTCGGTGTGGCTGGTGGCCCCTGGCACCTCCGATGAAGTCGCTGATACGCCCGAAGTTGCCAGCGCCGGAGCAGAAACCGCGCGCATGTTCCGCTTTTTCCAGCGCAGTCGGGAGCGTTATATGGCAACCTCAACCAATAGTCGCCGTGTCTTGGCCCCGGCTGGCGCTTCGCATCAATTTGTCTATGAGCACCCAGATTTTGTGATCGCCACGATGCGAGAAGCGGTTCGCCGCGATCTGTAAGTGAACCTAAAGCGGCAGAAGACGGCTGTGCTCCTTGGCCCCCTCAAGCCGCGGCAGCAGCCTTGGCATCGGTGGCTTCATCTTCGGCGGCCACCTCACGTAAGGTCGCGGGAATTGTCACCGCGCCCCAGCGCACAACCAAGAGTCCGATGATCAAAGCGGGTAGAATGACCATCGACATCGCCAAAAGGATGCCGCGAGGCCCAGTAAAGAAGCTATCAGACACTTCGCCTATCAGCCATGGGAATATGGATTGGAAGCCAAAGGCAATCATACCGGCAAGGCCCGCAACGCGTCCGAGCATACGTCGCGGCGCGAGAGTTTGAATGATGGTTGGCGTCAGTGATGTCGCCATGAACATGAACATCACTTTGCTAATCACAATCACATAATATTGCGTCGCGCTTTGCACGAAAGGAGTAAAGCAGGAAATCACGACGCCAACCAGCAAAGCCCATTGGGCGACGATCATCGGGGTAAAGTCGCCATAGCGGGGCCGCAAATGTTTCACACACAAATAGCCCGCAATGACACCAAGGACTGAAAACATCATGCCAAAAGTGCCAATCGTTTTGCCGACTTCGGCGGGTCCAATGCCAAATGTGCGTTGCAGGATCACAGGCGTCCAGACCGAACTCGCGCCAAAAACCGAATAACTTAGCCCAAAGCCAATGAATATGCCCAGAATCGAGCGATAGTGGCGGCGAAAATAGGTCATAAAGCCATCAATCTTTTCGCCTGTACTTTCTGGCATCGCTTTACGTTTCAAACGCATCGAAGCAATCAACAATACGGCGATCGGCCCACTGAAGGCACTCAGGATCAGGGTGGTCCGCCAAGGCTCGTGACCCCCGATCCATTGGGGCAGCGCGGCACTATGCTCGCTGACCCAAGCAAATAGCACACCGCTCAAGGCGAACCCGCCATAGCTGCCGATCAAAATGGCAAAGACAAAAATCGAATTGGCCAGCGCCCATTTATCGCGCGGGAACAGGTCGGGAATGGCCGAATAAGTGATGGGGCCGACAACCGCTTCACCCAAAGCGATCCCCATCGCCGCTATAAACAAGATGTTGAAACTGGTCGAGAGCCCAAAGACAATCGTCGCGCCCGACCAAATCAGGACACAAACGCCCAGCAATAGTCGGCGGTCTATCTTGTCGGCAAGCCACCCCAGCGGAATGGCCCCAATCGCGCTGACAAGTGTCAGAGCAAGGCCGTTGAGCATGCCCAAATGCCCGTCCGTCAATCCAAGGGATATCCGCAACGGTTCGCCAACGATCTGCACGAGCGCGCGATTAATATTTGACAGAATGGAAACTATGAGAAGAACGCTCAGGCCATACCAAGCCGCCACCAACCAGTTGCGACGCGGCGCGGCAACTTGGGACTGCACTGTGTCCATAAGCTCTCCCCTTAAACTATGGTCCATCTTGGTCCTGAACATAGGCTCCAGACGGACGTGATCTTGCGCCATACATGAATGTATGGCAAGAGGGGCGCTAAAGGAGCGGGCTGGTATGACGCCTCATGAATCTGGGCCCTGGATTGCCTATCCCGACATGAGCGATCAGGAACGCATCGCCGCCGCACAGGCCATTTACGAGGACATCAAAACGCGCAAGACGTGCCGCTACATCGGCTCAGACCCTGTTCCCCGCGCTGCTATCGAAGCCGCCATTCGTGAGGCAGGGACCGCGCCATCGGGCGCTAATCATCAGCCTTGGCACTTTGCGGTTGTGACCTCGCCTGAGTTAAAGCGTCAAATCCGCTGTGCCGCCGAAGAAGAGGAAAAGGAATTTTATGCGGGCAAAGCGGGTCAAGAATGGCTCGATGCCCTAGCGCCCCTTGGAACCGACGAGGACAAGCCATTTCTTGAAGACGCACCGGCTTTGATCGTGGTCTTTGGACAACGCAAAGGCGGTGTGTTCCAAGGCGAGAGGCGCAAGAATTATTATATAAATGAAAGCGTGGGAATCGCCACTGGCTTTTTGCTGACAGGCCTCCATGCCGCGCGTCTGGCTACTTTGACACACACCCCCAACCCGATGAACTTCCTCAACCAGCAATGCGAGCGCCCCGTTGTTGAAAAACCTGTCATGATCATTGTAGTCGGCCATCCATTGCCCCATTGGACAATTCCGACGCATGCGTTGATCAAAAAGCCACTCGGCGAGATTTCAAGCTGGCTTTAGTGCGCAGGGACCTATCATGACTAAGGCTGATGAAGGGCTTGATCATTGGGATGGGCCTTATGGCGGGTTTCCACCCTTTCATCTCGCCACACCCCAAACGATTGAGGCCGCCGTCGAGGCTGGCATCGAGGCCAAGCGCGCGGAAATTGCCGCGATCATCGCCAATCCTGACCCGCCCAGTTTCGCCAATAGTGTGGAGGCTTTCGAGGATGCTGGTCGGGCACTCAAGCGGGCTAACACGCTGCGCGCCGCTTTTGTCAGTACACGCGCGATTGGCACTATGCCAGAGGTGCAAACCCGGTTGGCACCGAAGCTATCGGCTTTTGACACTGAAATTGCCTATAATGACGACTTGTTTGCCCGCATTGATGCTGTCTATCAGGCACGCGATCAGCTTGATCCCGAACAAGCACGCCTAACCAAAGTGTTGCATGCGAGATTTGTGCGCGCCGGGGCAGGACTAGCTCGGGAAAAACGCGCTGAATTACGCGAACTTGGTCAGGCCATTGCCAGCGCACAGGCAAGATTTCAGCAAAATATGATCAATTCGGTCACAGATGAGCCTGTCTGGATTGAGCAGGAAAGCGCACTCGTTGGCCTGCCTGCTGACATCATAAAGGCTGCTGCAAAGGCCGCTGCAGAGCGTGGCCGCCCCAACGCTTGGGCGATCATAAATCTGCGTCCTCTCGTTTGGCCTGTCCTGCAACTGGCCCGCAACCGCGATCTGCGCCGCCGCGTGCGCGAAATGTGGGTGGGCCGCTGTAGCAAAGACGGACCCAATGACAATCGTCCCATCATTGCCGAAGTGTTGAAGTACCGCGGGCGATTGGCACAGCTCATGGGCTATCCCAGCTATGCCCATTTCGCAACCTCGGCCCTCATGGCAACGACCCCTGACATCGCGATGGCGCAGATGATGGACGTGTGGGAGCCCGTGTGCCGCAATACGCTTGAGCGGCGAGATGCCTTGCAAGCTTTGGCCGAGGCGGATGGTTTAGGTGAACCGATCCAAGCCTGGGATTGGCTTTACTATATGGAAAAGCTGCGCCAAGCGCGCTTTGGCCTCGATGCGGAAGCCGTCAAGCAATACCTCTCGCTCGACAATGTGATGGCGGCTATGTTTGATGCTGCGGGGCGCTTGCATGACTTAAGCTTTCGGCATTTGCCAGATGCACCCGTCATCCACCCCGATGTGAAAGTTTACGAAGTCGCCCGCAATGGCGCACCTTTGGGCGTGATTTGGTTTGATCAATTGTTCCGCGAAGGCAAAATGCGTAGTTCGTGGCAGATGGAATTGCGCGCGGCCGAAAGCTTCCGCGAACCTGTCATCGCTTTCTCAAACGTTTGCAGCAACATCCCCAAGCCCGATGGCGATGGCCCCATTCTGATGGGTTGGGAATATGCCAATGTGCAGTTCCATGAATTTGGCCACGCCCTCCATATGATCATGAGCCAGGCGCGCTATCCCTCGCTGGGTCCAATGGGTGTAGAGTGGGATTTGGTGGAGGTGCCCTCGCAGCTCAATGAGCGGTGGCTTTATGACCCTGATTTGATCCGTCGCCACTTGCGCCATCATGCGACGGGCGAAGCTATGCCTGAAGCCATGATTGACGCGATTGAGGCTGGCGCGAAGTTTGAGCGCGTCTTCAGTGTCGGCGTCGAATATTTGGCCCCAGCCATTGTCGATATGCGCATGTATTTAGCCTCCGATGGTAGCGATGTCGACCCGATGGCGATCGAGGCCCAAATCTATCATGAGCTTGGCATGCCGCCCGAAGTCGACGCCATCTTCCGCCTGCCAAACCAATATCACAGCTTTACCAATGAATATGCCAGCGCAGTCTATGCGTACCTCTGGGCAGATGTTCTCGTTGCCGATTTGATTGAGACTTTCCTCGATGCCCCCGGCGGGCTCTATGATGCAAAAGTAGCGCAGCGCTGGCGCGACACCATCCTGTCGGTGGGAACCTCGGTCCCCGGAAAGCAAGCCTTCCGCAATTTCGCCAACCGCGACCCCGATCCAGGAGCCCTCATGCGACGCTTTCAGCTGGCCTGAGGCAGGGCGGGTGGCTGTTTCTGTCCATACAAAATGAGAGGGAGTGCGTCGCTTTTCTCGGTGGTCTAGTTGTAAAGCTCTTTGACTAAAGCGCGTCTGGTTTTGTTAGAACCAAGTTGCGCGTCGAGGTGTTTGATTTGGGGCCTGTCACGGTTAGATTGTTCCTATCCATTTGGGCGATGAAAAGTCTCTGATATGCAGAACATCCTCTCAAAAACCTTTGCAGTATTTGTGGGTGACATTTGTCAGTACACTTGTGTATGTTGTTGAAAACGCGATCATCCTATCGGCACGCCGGAGTTGAAAATGCAGCGTTATTCGGGCTGGCGGGTCTTGAGGGAAGGTTTGGCGGGCAATCGCAACTGGCAACCCGCCTGGCGCTCGCCTTCGCCAAAGCCGCGCTATGATGTTGTGATTATAGGCGGTGGTGGTCATGGTCTGGCGACGGCTTATTATTTGGCCAAAAACCACAATATTACCAATGTAGCGGTGCTTGAGCGGGGCTGGATTGGTGGCGGCAATACGGGCCGCAACACCACAGTTATCCGCTCCAATTATTTTTACCCTGAGAGCATAGCTTTGTTTCAGCACAGCATTGATCTCTATGAGAATCTATCGAAAGAGCTGAACTACAACATCATGTTCAGCCAGCGCGGGCTGGTTTCAACCGGTCACACGCGCCATGATATGGAACTAATGGCCCGTTGGGCGGGGGTTATGCAGGCCCATGGTGTAGATGCGGACTTGATTGATGTCGCCGAAGTCAAACGTCGGTTGCCCCGCCTTGTCACAGAGCATGTTCATTTGCCCGTGCTGGGCGGCTTTGCGCAAAAGCGTGCGGGTACGGCGCGTCATGATGCCGTAGCTTGGGGTTATGCACGCGGTGCCGATGCATTGGGTGTGGATATAATCCAGAATTGCGAAGTCCAAGCCTTCGTCAAAAACAGCGCCGGACGTGTGACCTCGGTGAAGACCAATCTCGGCGAGATTGGCACCGATACAATTGTGCTGTCGGTGGCTGGCAATTCATCGGTTCTCGCAAAGGCTGCGGGCTTTGATTTACCTGTGACGAGCATGACTTTGCAGGCGTTCGTCTCCGAACCGCTCAAGCCTGTTCTCGATACTATATTCCTAAGCCTCGCTACCGGGCTTTATGTTAGCCAGTCGGACAAGGGTGGTTTGGTGTTTGGTGGCGGGCTAGATATTTATAACAGCTATGGTCAGCGCGGCGGATTTCCTGTGGCACAGCAGGTGATCGGCGCACTGACCGAACATTTCCCGTCTTTTGGACGCGTAAGATTGCTGCGCCAATGGGGCGGAACGGTTGATATCGTCCATGATTCAAGCCCAATCTTGGGCCACACACCCGTTCCTGGGCTATTGATCAATTGCGGTTGGGGCACCGGTGGGTTTAAGGCGATTCCGGCGGGAGGATGGCTGATGGCCTATCATGTCGCGACGGGGCAGCCCCACCAGATTGCCGCCCCATTTGGTCTGTCGCGCTTTGAGACTGGTCGTTTTATCGATGAAGCGGCGGGCGCGGGGATTGCACATTGAGGCCGCCATGCTGATCCCTTGTCCCTTTTGTGGTCCCCGCGACATGTCGGAGTTTCGCTGCGGCGGTCAGAGCGCCATTGTGCGCCCCGTCCCCGCGCAGCAAGTCAGCGATGAGGCTTGGAGCAACTACATGTTCATGCGGCCTAATCCGCGCGGTGTGCTTGCCGAGCGTTGGGTACATCAAGGCGGTTGTGGAACCTGGTTTAATATACTGCGCAACACGGTAAGCCATGAGATTATGGCTGTCTATGCCATTGATGCCGCGCCGCCGGAGCTGAAACCATGAATGTCAACCGCACCGATAAATGCGGTATGATTGACCGGAACCGTCGCTTGTGGTTCCGTTTCAACGGGCGCGACTATATGGGTTATGCAGGGGACACCTTGGCTTCGGCCCTGCTGGCTAATGGGGTCAGGTTAGCTGGGAGGTCCTTCAAACTTCATCGCCCGCGCGGCCTCATGACCGCGGGCGTGGAAGAGGTCAATGTGCTGGTATCCGTCGGTACAGGCGGCGCCACAACGACCAATTTGCGCGCCACTGAAGTCGATCTGGTTGAAGGGCTGGACGCGCGCACGGTCAATGTTTGGCCATCCTTGCGTTTTGACATTGGTGCCATCAATGACTTGCTGGCGCGCTTCTTTAAAGCGGGCTTTTACTACAAGACCTTCATGTGGCCGGATTGGCATCTCTATGAACCCTTGATCCGCCATGCAGCCGGACTTGGACGCCCCGCGATCGAGCCCGATCCGGCGCGCTATGAGCATCAAACCCATCATTGCGATGTTCTGGTGATTGGCGCGGGTCAAGCCGGTGTCGAAGCTGCCAGCCAAGCCGCCCAAAGTGGAGCGCGCGTTATTCTCGTTGAACAGGAACCGAGCATCCAGCCATTGCCTCAAGCGCGCGTCTTATTCATGAGCCGAACCACGGCCATTGCTTATTATGATCATAACTTAGTCTTATTGACAGAACGCCCTGCTGACGGCTTGGCACGCGAACGCTTTCATCAGGTGCGGGCAGACCGCATCATTCTGGCAACTGGCACCTTTGAGCGGCCCCTGCTGTTTCCCGGTAATGACAGGCCCGGCATCATGCTGGCGTCGGCCGCGAAAACCTATGCAGAGCGGTTTGGCGCACTGGCTGGCCGACAAATTGTCCTCGCAACCAACAACACCAGCAGCGATGAAGTGGCCTTTCTTATGGCACAAATTGGCGCGCAAATTGTTGCGACCATTGACTGGCGTTGTGGCGAACGTATCCTTAAAACCATGGGCCGCCACGGCGTCAAAGCGGTGCTCTATCGCGATGCGCGGGGCAAGTCTCAAAAGATTGCCTGCGACGCCGTGTTGATGTCGGGTGGCTGGAATCCCAATGTACAGCTCTTTTCACAAGCTGGCGGCAAACTGACCTATGACCCTTTGATTGCAAGTTTCCGCCCTGCCGCCGATTTGCCCAGCGTTTCTTGTGTCGGCGCGGCCAATGGTGACTTTGCGCCCGACTATGGAATCACCGCCGACTGGACGCTGCCCGAGGACGGGGGCAAAATCTTCGTCGACTTCCAAAATGACGCCACAGTCGCCGATATTCGCCAAGCTGCCGATGAAAACTTCCGCTCGGTAGAACATCTTAAGCGCTACACGACATTGGGCATGGCTGTCGATCAAGGCAAAACGGCCAATGTCAACGCCTTGGCGATCATGGGGTCACTCACTGGCCAATCTCCCGGTGAGGTTGGCACAACGCGCTTTCGCCCGCCGTATACGCCAACGTCTCTGGGGGCATTTGGCGGCCTCTACACCGGCCTCTTGTTCAAACCTTACAAGCAAACGCCGCTACATGTCGCCAACATGGAAGCGGGCGCGGTTTTTGAAGATTTCGGGGGCTGGCTTCGCCCTGCCGTTTATTTGCGTGGAGGTGAATCCCACCACAATGCCATGCGGCGCGAAGCCCTTGCGGTACGCAACACTATCGGCCTGTTTGATGGCTCGCCTTTGGGCAAGATTGCGGTTGTCGGGCCAGACGCCGCTTTATTCCTCGATCATATCTATGCCAACCCCATGTCCAATCTGGCCACTGGCAAAGCGCGCTATGGTTTAATGCTCAATGAATTGGGTGTCGTTATAGATGATGGCGTTACGGTGCGCGTGGCGGACGATCACTTTCTGGTTGGTACCACAAGCAGTGGCGCCGATCGGATCGCTCTCATGATGGAAGAATGGCTGCAATGCGAATGGACAACTTGGCGTGTTCTGATCAGTCCTGTCACGACACTTTGGGGCAATGTGACACTGTCGGGTCCAAAAGCGCGCGACGTCTTGGTGAGCCTTGGTAGCGATATTGATCTCGATCAGGAGGCCTTTCCCCATATGAGTTGGCGGCAGGGAAAGATTGCTGGCATGGACGCTCGCGTCGCGCGTGTGAGCTTTACGGGCGAACTCACCTTTGAAATCAGTGTTGCCTCCGACCAAACAGAGATGCTCTGGGATTTAAGCTCTGCAGCGGCCAAACCCTTTAGCGGCGCGCCCATCGGTATAAATGCTTGGAATCTCTTGCGTTTGGAAAAGTCCTTTCTCCATATCGGTGCAGATACAGACGGCACGACTTTACCCGCTGATATTGGTTGGACCAAAGTCGCCAATCGCGACGTCGATTTTGTAGGACGACGATCCTTGCTCTGGACCTGCAACCAAAGCCCAGATCGGTTGCAATTGGTTGGTCTTGCGGCGCACGATCCCTTGAAGGTGCCGCCCATCGGCATGGCTGTGAAGAGCATGGATCCCCATCGCCGCACTGATGGATTTGTGACGTCGTCGGAAATGAGTCCCAGTCTCAACCGCCCCGTCACTTTGGCCATGGTGCGCGCAGGTCGGGCGCGGATAGGTGAGACCATTACCTTAATGAACGGACAGACTTGCCAAATTGTCAGTGGTGCGGCCTATGATCCAGAGGGGGCACGGCTTTATGTTTGAAGCTATTCCAACCCCGATGCTACAACGGCTGATGATTTATGGCCCGCAATCTCGCTGCCAGATACAAGTAGCGCTTGGTCTGCCCCTCGCTGAGGCCGCGGGAATTTGGTCAGATACGCAAGTTCCCGCCCTGCGCACCCGCCCGAGCGAATGGCTTTTGCGTGCGGGCCCCGAGCTTGACACCAAGCGGTCGCAGGGTTCGGACGCTCTTTTCCATCTGATCAATGTAACTCCGGGTCTTGCGGCTTGGCAGGTGTCAGGGGTCAATGCTCCAACACTTTTGGCCATGGGCGGCATACTCGATTTTGCTGCCTTGGCGCCACGGGCTGGCACCCGCACATTAATGGCCCGTATCCCGACCATCGTCTCACGCCTTGACCAATACACTTTTGAGCTTTTGGTCGACCGCGCTTATGGCGATTATTTTGCCAATTGGCTCAGCGCCGCAGCCAAGCGCTTTGCCTAGAGCGCGTCAGGTTCTTTTAGAACCAGCTTGCGCGTCTAGGTATCTGATTTAGGGTCTGTTTATCCCGCTTTTTTGATTCAAAAAAGACGGGACAGACCCTAAGCGATCATTGCCATCAGTTCCTTGGGCTGACCAAATTCAAAACCGCATACGTCAATCTTGTGGGTTCCATAATGGCCAGTCTGGGTAGACGGGCCAACAAAGCCTCTATGGCAGTAGCAACTTCCCGTTTGGCCATGTGGCTGCCACTGCAAAGGTGC
>JBEINE010000125.1:0-9013 GCA_040378245.1 Hyphomonadaceae bacterium
GCATTTTGGGCGGACATAACGATCAAAGAAAGCGGCGTTCGCCTCACGATGGATGAAATCGGCCTTTACACCGTGGCCACTGGGAAGATTAGCGAAGAACGCTTCTTTTATTGAGGCCGCAAAGCACCCTGCTGTCCTTGATTTTTTGATCACTGCGATTTGAAGGCAAAGCCCTCGCATGGTACCGACGGCTACGATAGGCTCATTCGTTCAATTGTTGGAGCGGTCGGGGATGTTAAAGGCTTTGGGCAGGTCGCCGTTATGGGCGCAGATTTTCTTGGCAATGGCTTTAGGTATCATCCTAGGCTTTGCCATTCGCCCCGAAGGTTTCTTGGCAGGTGTGATCGATCCACAGGCATGGAAAGACAGCCTAAAGCTTATTGGTGACACCTTCATTCGCTTGATCCGCATGCTGGCGATACCATTGATTTTTGTATCCGTAAGCGCAGCCGTGGTATCGATTGGCGATATGTCGCGTCTTGGCCGCTCAGGCGCCCGGATTGCCGCACTTTATATTCCCTCTGGCCTATTGGCAGCCTGTTTGGGGGTCGCGCTGGCCACATTGATCCAGCCGGGTGCCGGGGTCGTGGCACCAGAAGGCATTGTCGCGCCCGATGCCAAAGCGCCCCCCACGGGGAGTGATATCGTGGCTATGTTCATCCCCAGCAATCCCGTTAAGGCGTTGGCCGATGGCGACATGCTGGCGGTCATCAGCTTTGCCATGTTGTTTGGCGTGGGCATTTTGGGCGCACGTGATGCCGCCAAGCCCGTCGCTGACGTACTCGAAGGGGCCGCCCATGCCCTTACAAAACTCGTAGGCTATATCATGGCATTGGCCCCCATCGGCGCATTCGCCCTTATGGCATGGGCCGTTGCACTATTGGGCGCAGACGCACTCATCAAATTAGCCGCACTCATCGGTACGGTTTATCTGGGCTGTGCAATTTATGGACTCGTCATCTATGGTGGGTTCATCAAATTTGGGTTGGGCCTACCGCTGCTCCCCTTTTACAAAGGCATGAGCGAGGCCATTGCCGTGGCATATTCGACCGCTTCATCAAACGCGACCTTGCCAATAACCATGCGCAATATGATCGAGAAGCTGGGCATTTCACGCCGGATGAGCGCCTTTGTCGCAAGCCTTGGCGCAACTGTGAACATGGATGGCTCAGCCATGTATATGTGCATCGTCACAATCTTTGGTGCGCAGCTTTTTGGCGTGGATTTATCAACTAGCCAACTTGTCGGCATTGTGATTGCGGCGTCTCTGGGCGCCATTGGCGCGGCGGGTATTCCAGGTGGCTCTCTTGTTTTCATCCCGCTGGTGCTGGGCGTCGGTGGCGTGCCGCTTGAGGTCATCGCCATCATATTGGGCGCGGACAGGATATTGGACATGATGCGCACGGTCGTGAACGTTCTTGGCGACAGCGTTGCAGGGCTGGCCGTTGCCAAATGGGAAGGCGAGCTTGATGAAGACCGCTATAAAACAAATCGTGCCGGGTCTTGAGAGTCTGGAACCACTTAAAGCGTTTTCAGCTGGTTGAACCAAGGCTCCATCCTAGCCACGGCGCGCGCTATTTCAGGCGGTGAGGCTGCAAAGCTAAAGCGCAGATGTTTATTCCCATCCACTGGGTCAAAGTCGCGCCCAGGCGCTGTCGCAACACCCGTATCCAAAAGCAACGCGCTGGCTAAAGCCATCGAATCGTCGGTCATGTGCCCGACATCTGCATAGATGTAAAAAGCACCATCGGGTGGCGCAATCCGCGTTAGGCCCATGCGCGGGAGCGCCTCAAGCAGGAGCGCCCGATTGGCCCGGTAATTGGTAACATGGCCTTCTAATTCATCGACGCAATCAAGTGCGGCCAGCCCCGCATGTTGGGCGAGCGAAGGGGGCGTCAAAAACAGATTGCCCATGCGCGCAGAAGCGGCGTCGACCAGATCATCTGGAGCGACCAGCCATCCGAGCCGCCAGCCAGCCATCGAGAAATATTTCGAGAACGAATTGACGATCAGCGCATCGGACGAAAACTCAAGCATCGAGTGCGCTGCACCAGCATAAGTCAGCCCATGATAAATCTCGTCTGAGATAATGCGAATATTGCGACGTGCACAGACGTCCGCTATCGCCCGCAATTCTTGCGCCGGAATGATTGTGCCGGTTGGATTGGCGGGGCTGGCGATAATCAGGCCGGCGGGGGCAGGGTCCAGCGCCTCAATCTGTGCCGTGCTGATCTGAAAGCCAGTCGTGTGGTCGCAGGCAATCTCTAAAGGCGTGAGGTGGAGTGCTGCCACTGTATTGCGGTAGGCGACATAGCCCGGACGTGCAAAGGCAATCACCGCCCCGACTTCAAACGCGCTGCTCAACGCCAAAACCAGTGCCGGCGAAGCGCCACAGGTCAGAATAATGCGCTCGGGCGCAATGGCCACATGATAAAGGTCTTTGTAGCGTGCTGCTAACGCACCCTTAAGTGCAGCGCTCTCCCAATAGCCCATGCCATCACGATCAAGCACCTCATGCGCCATTTTGAGGGCTTTGCTGGGCGCACCGGTGGAAGGCTGCCCAAACTCCATATGGATCACGTCGCGGCCTTCAGCCTTCAGGCTATGCGCCAGCCGCGAGATGGAAATGGCGTGAAAGGGTTCAATGCGGGGAACGAGCGAGGCGTTGGTCGGCAATCTGATCATGCATATGTCTAGAAGTGTTCGCGCAACTTTGGAACCAAAAAAGAGCGTCAGCTTATCATCCATTTAGGGCGAACTCAGGATCGTCTCGTCTCCAATCGCGAAACAAAAAAGGCCGCCAGAACTGATCCGACGGCCTTCATTATGACAATGTCCAGCGGACTATTCGTCGAGCTTAAACTGCACGGAGAGCGGCACGGTATCAGTGACGTTTTTGCAGTCGCGGCGCGCTGGAGTATATTTCATACGCCGAGCTTCACGATCAACAGCCGAGCCAAACACACCTGGAGGGTTCTCAGACGTGATAACCACACCCACAACCTCACCCGTGTCGCTGATCTGCAGGGTTGCATTCACACTGCCCTCTTGGCCCCGATCAATCGCGCGTTGCGGATAAGCACGCTCAATATTGAAGGGCCGTGTTTTCGCTGCATTGCGCGGAGCTTCCGTGCACGATGGCGGTGGCGGCGGCGGCGGAGGTGGGGGAGGCGGTGGTGGTGCCGGAGGCGGTGGAGGCGGTGCCGGTGGTTGATAATCGGTCAGCACCGGTGCCGGAGGTGGAGGCGCCTTTACAACCGTTTCCCGAATTTCCTCAACCGGTGGCGGAGGAATGTCGACCACGATCTTTGTTTGACGCTCGACCAGAGGCGGTGGAGGCGGCAGCTTCTCAGGCGGTGGTGGCGGTGGCGGCGGCGGGGGAAGTTTCTTTTCCTTCTCCGCTTTAACCACGTTTAGATTGTCCATAAAGTCCGCGACAATCTGTGGGCGAACCTTGGAGACGCCATATAAGATACCTGACCACAGCAGAACCGAGATCAGAAGGAACAAGAGACGATATTTAGCCATATCTTTTTGCCCCTCTATTGACGCAATGCAGTTTCGTCGATTGCATCTTCAGCAACCAATGAAACTTTCTGGAAGTTTGCTTCTTGCAAGATCGCCATCGTTCCCATCACTGAAGAGTAAGGAAGCGTCTGGTCAGCCCGAACACGGACCGTCTCCAAGAGGCGGTTTGGCGAGCCTGGAACATTCACGGTAATGCGTTCCAGAACCTTGTCTGACAATCTGTCCGCCTCAACCAATTGTGTATCAACGAAGATTTGCGGCTCGCCCGTTCCGTCATCGCGAATATCAACAATCGTTGGCTTTTTCGGCTTGACGTTGTCAGGGGGTGGTTGGTTCGTTGGCGGCGGCAGATCGACCTTAACATCGGTTGTTGGGATCGGAGCCGCCACCATGAAGATGATCAGCAATACCAACAAAATATCAATGAACGGAACGATATTAGGCTCGGAGCTAGGCTGCAGACCTTTGCCTTTACTACCGCCGGAAAGTTTAGCGCCCATAACGAGCACCTCCTTTCGAAGCCACGCCAAGAAGGATCGAGGCGGTCATGTCATTTATCATTGTCATTCCCTCCTCTGCCTTAGCGGCGCTTGTCCGCACCCACGAGTGCAACTTTGTAAAAACCTTCGTCTTGAAGGCGGTTCATGGCAAAAACCACGTTTCGATAGGGGGTATCACCGTCCGCGCGGAGATAAATCCGCTGATCGATGATTTTGGCCAAGTCGCCACCAAACTTAGGATTGTCCTTGCTGATGGCTTCAAACGCTTTCTTGCCCATTTGGGAGGTATCGACAACTTCGTCATTGCCCACGAAGTAACGAACATCACCGTCGCCTTTGTCTTGGATCGTGACATATGTTGGTTTCGGTGGCCGCTTTGATGGCAGAACCTTTGAGTCAGGCAGCGTGACATTGATGTCAACTGAAGCAACTGGAGAAGCCACCATGAAGATGATCAGCAGAACCAACATAACATCCACGAATGGAACGATATTTGGTTCGGCGTTCACTTCAAGCGCGCCTCTTTTGCCACTGCCGCCGCCTCCGGCGAGTTTAGCACCCATGATCGGTTTCCTTTTCTAGAGCCCCGATCAGCCCTGCTTATCCATGTCGCGCGAAATCAAGGATACGAAGTCTGCTTCGAAGTCTTCCAGATAGCCACCAATGGTGCCCATTTGCTTGGCCGAGAAGTTGTAAATCATAACCGCAGGAATAGCAGCCACAAGACCTGCAGCCGTCGCGAACAAGGCCTCAGCGATACCAGGCGCAACAACCGCCAGCGATGTCGTTTGCGTGTTGGCGATGGCGATGAAGGAGTTCATGATGCCCCAAACGGTACCAAACAACCCGATAAATGGTGCGTTAGAGCCGATCGATGCCAAGAAGGTCATGTTGGAACCCAGTTCCTCTGTCGCCTTGTTGGATTCAGCGGTCATTGCAGTGCGAACGCGGTCAAGCGTGTCGCCGCGTGCGTCGCGATTATTGTAGAGGCCCATGTCCTTGGCACGCTGAAGCTCGCTGTAACCTGCGGCAAACATCTTCTTGGCAAAGCCATCTGGTTGCTTTGCCAACAATTGCGCGGCTTCTTCCGGTGTTTTTGCTTTTTTGTAGGCCGCAATGAAATCAACCGTGCGCTTTTTGTTGCCGCGCATAACGATGATTTTTTCAAACATCAAAGCGATGGCGTAAACCGCGCATAACAGCAAAATACCCAGAACGATTTTTGACACCAACGGCGAGTGTGCAATCATTTCAAACAGTGTGATGTTCTGCTGACCTGCTGTTTCTGCAGCGATTTTCGCGGCAGCAGCGGCTTCAGAGGCGCTAACAGCCGCAGTTGCAGCTGTGGCGGCGGTATCGACGACGGCATTGGCTGCGCCAGCGGCTGCATCAGGCGCGGCAACAACGGCGTTAACAGTCGCGTCAGCAACTGGGGCGGCGGCGGTGGTGGCGTTGGTTACGGCTGTGTCAGCGGCACCAGCGGCTTGCAAAAGAGCAACCATGACTTTCAATATCCTCCAAAATCAAACCTGCTGCTTACGGCGATGTAACAATCAGGATCGACACGACTCCTAGCGACCCTTTCGCATTTGGGGAAGGGGCCTAAGGGCTAAAATGCCGCGAGAGGACAGAAAAAATGTGTAATTGGTTAAGTTTTTAGCATCTTGCCTCTGGTTTTGTTACAGTTTTGCAAAATGAAATAGCCCTCAGCGCTCAGCTTTGGCTGTAAAGATCGGGGCGTCGGTCACGGAAAAAGCCCCAAGCGGCCCGGTGACGGTCGACAAAATCCAAGTCGAATGTGTTAATGATTATGCCTTCTTCGCTCCGGTCCAATGTCCGGACTAAATCGCCTCTATGATCGGCTATAAAGGAAGATCCATAGAATCTCTGGGGCTCGCCAAGGCCAAGTTCTACGCCCACGCGATTAGCTGCGATAATCGGAATAATGTTTGAAACCGCGTGTCCCTGCATCGCACGCCGCCAAGGGTCTCGGGTATCAAGGCTGCCGTCATGGGGTTCTGACCCGATGGCGGTGGGATAGAATAAGATCTCAGCACCCAGCAAGGCCATAGCGCGCGCGGCCTCTGGAAACCATTGGTCCCAGCAAATACCAACGCCGATTTTGGCATAATGTGTAGTCCAAACCTTAAACCCAGTATCCCCGGGCCGGAAGTAGAACTTTTCCTGATAACCCGGACCATCGGGAATATGGCTTTTGCGATAGGTGCCTAGAACGGCGCCATCAGCGTCAATGATCACGACGCTATTGTAATAATGTGGCCCGTCTCGCTCATAGATCGACACCGGCAGCACGACGCCTAATTCTTTGGCAATCGGTACAAGCCTCGTCACACAAGGATGGATGGAAGCTGGATAAGCTGTTCCAAACCAGCGTTCATCTTGCGTGGTGCAGAAATAAGGCCCCTGAAATAGCTCTGAAGGCAAAATGATTTGCGCGCCCTGGGCGGCGGCTTGTCGGATCAAGTCAATTGTCTTGTCGATATTGGACTGCATGTCAGGGCCATAAGAGGCTTGCAGAGCCGCGACGCATAATGTGCGGGCCATATCAGGCAGGCTCCTGCTGGGTAATGCAATGGAAACTTCCGCCCCCAGACAAAAGGGCTTTGCTGGTAACACCGACCACCCGACGGCCCGGAAAAGCCGCCGCAATAACGCGCAAGGCGGCATCCGCTGATGGCGTGTTATAGTGAGGAACGACCACAGTTGAATTGCCAATGACAAAGTTCAAGTGCGACGCCGGCATCGCCCGCCCTTCGTCATCGCTCACCAGGCCAGGCGAGGGAACCTTAATCACCTCAAGTCTGCGACCCGCCGCATCCGTCATGACACTCAGCTCGGCAGCTATAGCGCCAAAAACCTCACGATTGGGATCATCATCGCCAAAGGGCTGCATCATCATAACCCGTGCCGGCCCAATAAAGCGCGCGATGTTATCGACATGGCCGTCGGTGTGATCATTGAGCAGGCCTTCGCTCAGCCACAGGATTTTTTTTGCGCCCAAAGAGCGCGCAAAGTGGGCGTCAGCTTCACTCTGAGTCCAGCCCGCATGTCGATTTGGGTTCAACACACATTGCCGCGTTGTCAGAACCGTACCCTCCCCGTCATGATCGACTGCGCCGCCCTCAAGGATAAAGTCAGCATTCATCACTGGCGCAGTGCTTAAGCGAGCCACTTCGTCGCCGACGGTGTCATCATGGTCGAGATCATATTTCCCGCCCCAACCGTTAAAGCCGAACCGCAGGGCCACAGGGGCGCTCTTGAGCTTGGCGAAAATCGGCCCGGTATCGCGCAGCCAGATATCACCGAATGGCACATTATGAACTTCAACCGATTGAGGCAAAACTGCCCGCGCCTGCTCTGCGGCTTGCGATCCGCTGGCCAGCACATGGACCTTATCCCCTGCCCCGCCCTCTGGCGTACTGGCCATGAGGGCTTTGATCATTGTGGCGACTTCGCCCTGAGCGGGAATTAAATTGTCTTCCCATAAATCAGCGGCGCTGGGCCAACATGTCCAGATCGCTTTATGGGTTTCCCATTCAGCGGGAATGATGATGTCAGACAATGCCGCTATTCCTCAAACGTCAGGCTTGGTTGAGGACAGGGCGTCCCCGCTCAACCACATAACGACGCAAAGGCGTAAAGGGTAGGCCGCGCGTCCAGATTGACGGCGTCGCCATCAGTTTCACGTCTTGGCTCGTGTGTGTCACATCCACAAGGCCGTAGCCGCGCCTACGATCATCCTGCCAATTGATATGAGGATTGTCGGGCAAAGTGGCTTGGAAGCGCTCATAACTATAGGACATGTTGGCAATAGATGTCGTTACAAACTCCACCGCCACCACTTCGCTCTCTGGCTTGTTATAGTCCGCTTTGACTTGCGAAGCCCAAAAGCCATGCATATCCCCGCCAATCACTACACAGGAATTATCACGGCGGCGACGCGCCATCAGATCAATGATTTTCTGGCGCGCTGGCTCATAACCCGCCCAACCGTCGGTAAAGGCGGTGGCCTCACCTTGGCTGTTCTTCTGGAACAAGGTCGAAAACAAAGTCGGCTGGGCCAGAACCGTCCATTTAGTTGGGGCGCGCATAAAGCCGTCTGACAGGAAACGTTCCTGCCGCGCGCCCAAAATCGTCCGGCTGGGGTCTTGCAGTTCAGGGCATGTGGCGCGGACTACAGGCCCCCCCTCTTGGCGACCTTCGGGTAAACAAGCGGCTTTGGCGCGATATTGTCGAGTATCAAGCAAGGCAAAGTCAACCAAATCGCCCCATGTACTGGCCCCATAAATCCGCATCCGATTAACGGCGTCAAAGCGGGCCCGGGCGCGCAAGGGTTGATGCTCAAAAAAGGCCTTATAGGCATTATATTTGCGGATCGGAAAATCGCGAGCGACATCCTGGCCGGGCAACACTTTGCCGAAATTGCCCTGATAATCATTGGCGACTTCATGATCGTCCCAGATGAACAGCCAAGGCGCCGCGGCATGGGCGGCCTGCAAGTCTTTGTCCATTTTATAGGCTGAGTGGATCAGGCGATATTCAGCTAAGCTAAAGGCTTCCTCCACGGGCAGACGACGCACCTGCGGGCCATAGGCGACTTCGTAGATGTAATCGCCCAGCGACAAAATCACATCGGGATTTTGCTTGGCCATATCGCCATAGGCGGTAAACCAGCCATGCTCATAATGGGCGCAGGAATGAAAGGCATAGCGCAAGTTGGCCAAGGGCGTGCCAATTTCTGGTGCCGTCCGTGTACGGCCAATGGGCGACACCGCCAGGCCGACGCGGAACCGGTAATAATAGACGCGCCCCGGACGCAAGCCGCCAATTTCAGCGTGAACGGCATGGGCATTATCGGGGCGGGCAATTTCAAACTGGCGGCGCACAATCCGAGTGAATGCCTCATCCTCAGCAATCTCACACTGCACATCCACCAAACCGTCCAAGCTAAAGTCAGGGTCTAA
>JBEINE010000237.1:0-3594 GCA_040378245.1 Hyphomonadaceae bacterium
GAGGTTACATTCACTTCGCAAAATGTGCCGCCGATATCGGCTGCGACTTCATGGCCGCGTGCCACATTCATATCGAAAATCGCCACTTTGACACCATGGCCTGCTAAAGCCCGTGCGGTGGCTTCGCCTAGACCTGAAGCGCCGCCGGTCACGATGGCGGCTATGCTGGGAGAAAGTTCCATGTTCTAAGTCACGGCATACTGCAACCACTGTTGCTGCGACCATTGGAAGATGGAACCCAACGCTATGAGATCGTGGCCGGCGAGCGGCGCTGGCGAGCCGCGCAATTGGCTGGCCTTCATCAGGTTCCCGCACTGGTTCGCAAGTTTGATGACCTCAGCACTTTAGAGGTTTCGATTGTTGAAAACGTGCAACGTTCCGACCTCAACGCTGTGGAAGAAGCGCAAGCCTATCAGCAATTGGTTGAGCGTTTTGGACGGACACAACAATCGATCGCCGATAGTGTCGGCCGCAGTCGCGCCCACATCACCAATACATTGCGGCTATTGAATCTACCCGACGACATTCTTGATGATGTCCGCGACGGCCGACTGTCCGCCGGGCACGCGCGCGCTATCTTGAGTTCAACAGACATGAAAGCCACAGCGCGGACCATCATGGCCAAGGACTTGAGCGTTAGAGACGCCGAAAAACTGGTCTCTGACACGGGCAAAAAGAATGCCAGGCGGGTCTCACGTGAGACACCGCTAGAGGGAGATTCCAAAGCGCTCGCTCATGACCTTTCGGCTGCTTTGGGGCTAGATGTGGCGATCCAAGTCAAAACGGCTCAAGCTGGCAGCATTCAAATCAGTTACAATAATCTAGAACAGCTCGACGATTTGTGCCGACGGCTAACAAATGGCGCGAAATAAAATCAGTTTTCGCAGTTTAAGCCTGTGCGCTTATGAATGCTGGATGCAGGCGTGCCTTTGCATCCGCGGCCACCAACAGCGGAAAATCGGAAAGATCAACCTCGTAGCGTCGAGCATTGTTCATTTGCGGTACTAGGCAGATTTCCGCCAAGCTCGGACTGGACCCAAACAAATATCCATCTATCGGAGACCATCCGCGATCTTTTGTTTCTCGCTCTAAAGCTGCAAAACCTTTGGCGATCCAATCCCTGCACCATTGAGCCTGAGCGGCTTCATCGGCGCCAAAAGCCACTTGAATTTTGCGACGTGTACTGAGATTTTGCAGAGGAAAGATGTCGGCCGCGATAACATGAGCAAACGCCCGGCACTGGGCCCGCTGCCATGGGTCGCTTGGATAAATGCTGGCGGTTGCGGGATATGTCTCTTCGAGCCAATCAATGATGGCAAGGGACTGTGTGAGAAGGCCTCGACTTGTCGCAATCGCGGGCACCCTGCCCTGGGGATTGAGCGCTAGATAATCCGAACTCTGATGCTCATTCGCCAACAGCGATATAGGCTTAGTCTCCCAACTCAAGCCCTTCAACGCTAATGCTATTCGCACCCGATAAGAGGCCGATGAGTGCGAAAAAGAATAGAGCTCAAACATAAAACGCCTTTCCAGCGCATCTAGCGCCTAGAGCGCGTCGGGTTCTTTTAGAACTAGGTTGCGCGTATAGGTATTTGGGTTGGGGTCTGTTTATCCCGCTTTTTTGACTCAAAAAAGACAGGACAGACCCTGATGGACTTCGGTACGTTATCGAGGATTGACCGACTCTGGCTCATCAAGAAAAGCACGCAGGGGTATAATCGACACAGTCGGCGCTTCCTCAAACGGAACATGGCCAAGGTTTGGGAAAGCGACCAAACTGGCATTTGGCATGAGGCGCAGATAGTCTTGCGCATTTGAAACAGGGATCAAAGCATCCTTTTGCCCCCACAGCAACAAGGTTGGCACCCTGACATTGGGCAATATCGCCGCCGGATCGCTTAAAATTGTCTGCTGGGTGCGCGCCAGCAAGGCGGCACGGCTGCCAGGTGCCAACATTAAATCGTGATAGCGGGTGACAATTTGAGGGCTGAGGCGTTTAGGGTCCCCATAGGAAGGGTCGAGGTTAAGCTTCAACAAACTCTTTGGCAACGTCCACACGATGACAGATAGCAATGGGGGCACCTTTGGCGGCTTATCATACTCAAAACCGGGGCTGGCAAACCCATCAGGGGAAACTAAGACCAAACGCCGGACACGATCTGGATACGCCTCTGCAAACCGCCAAGCGATCCGCCCACCAATGGAATTACCAACCAAATCGGCTTTAGTGACACCCTTTGCATCCATTAGGCCGATCAGGAGCGCCAAGGTGCGCCTATCACTATAGTCGCCATTAATGTCAGGAAAGGAGAGGCCGGATCCGGGCAAATCAAGCCGCAAAACCCGGCGATCTGGCTCCAACAGCTCTGCCCAGCCGTCCCACGTCTCAAGGCTTGACCCAAATCCATGAAGAAGAATGACCGGCGGATACTTCCCATCCTGAGGACCGCTATCGCGCACTCGAATTCTGGTCCCCAGAACCGAGATGATTTGATCATTGGGTTTCAGATAGCGCGCCTCAAGGTCGCTGCGACTTCTGTCAGGTGTATAGAGATAAAGCCCCAGCCCGCCGATTACCACCAAGAAGAATAGGCCCAAAAGTCCCATAATGGCTGTCGCCTTCATCGCTCTCAACGCCCAGACAGAGGATTATTCATCCCGCAAGCCCATCAACTCGCGGGAAACACCATGGCTTCATCATTAGGCTGCCATTTGGGAAATGTCACCATGGCTGCATTAAAGATGGAACTTGCCGACAGACCAGCCATCCAAGTGTGAAGGTTCGGCAGAGCTTGGCGCGCAAACCAGACCGCATCAACCGCGGCGAACTGTCTTACAAATGGAAAGATTGCGGCATCAATGAGCGTACAATCTTCTCCGCTCAAAAAGCCCGCTTCACCAAGTCGATCATCCAAATCGACGAGAATCTCCAGACCCAAGGCCCTGCTCGTTAGGGGATCGTCTTGATAGCGGTTCGGATATTTATAGCGATCCAGATGATACTTGAATACGAGATCATTGCGGTTCACCAACACCATATTGGCGTCGCCAACGCCGTCGAGCCAGCCCTTAGGATCATGACGGGCCAGCACAAAAGCCATGATATCGAGGCTTTCCTCCAAAACCAAATCCACTTCACCACCATCGGTCAGAACGACCATCACAGGCACAGTTCCCTTTGGTGATATCTGTAGTAATTCAGCGGGCTTTGCAGCCAAGCTCACCTCGCGCAATTGGCATGTGGTTTGTGAGGCCACAATGGCCATCCGCGCTCGGATGGCAAAAGGACAGCGCCTGAAACTATAGAGAATGGGAAGTGACACGGGGCCGTCGATCCCAGAAAGCGCTGGTGCCACAGGGGAGGATTGAACTCCCGACCTCATCATTACCAATGATGCGCTCTACCACTGAGCTATAGCGGCAAAAAGATTGGTATTTCTAACGAAGATATGTTACAAATTAACCAAAATTATGCAGAATGATTTTAAACCGGCATTTTAAGCGCAAATTTTTGCCATATTATTAGCAGATCGTCAAGGAAAATTAGTTTAAATGTCAAAGAAAAAAGAAGGGACTACTGAAAAAGTAAAAGAA
>JBEINE010000248.1:0-3156 GCA_040378245.1 Hyphomonadaceae bacterium
CTGGTGGCCGAGTACATCCGCCAAGGCCTGCACCCCGCGCCTGCCGCTCCGTTGGCCGTCAGCCGCGGGGTGCTGGAGCTGGACGCCGATGGGCTACCGCTGTTTTGCCCTGATCCCCAACTCACCTGTCAGCCCCTCGACTTGGCTACGGCGTTGCGGCTAGAGCAGGACGCCCTGAGCCAGGAGGACCGCCAGCGTGCCGGCCTGCTTTGTGGTGCCGCGCCACCCAGCAGAGTTTTTTGCGCCTGGCCTCCACGCCGGTGATCACGGCTGCCTACCTGGCCGCCTTTGCGATCGCTGCCGACGTTTCGCTGATCAGCTTCGACCAGGATTTTCGTCAGTTCGAGCGGGAGGGCCTCGCCTTCCAGCTATTGCAGGCGGATGGTCAAGCAGACGCCACAGCATGAGCATTTCCCGTAACCCGGCCAACAAACCCAGCGGCCAGGCCTGGCTGGCGGAGTTGCTGTACTGAGCGCAACAAATCGGAATTTCCGGATGGTTCGCCAAGCAGCTGGAGGATGCCGCAGCCAGCCAGCAAGCAAGCAAGCAAGCAGAACACGAGTTGAACGCCCTCACCCCGTAGCCAGATTTACGATTACGGCAGAACGGCTGTGGAGAAGCGCTCGATTTTATGCAAGCGGCTACTGCCCCTGTACCAACAAGTCGCCCAGCAAGGCGTTACGGCGAACGCGCCGGAAGGGGCGTGCCATTGAGTTTTATCGTTTGAAGTGACCAGCCCAGCAGACTATTTGTAGCGAAAGACATGGCATGTACGCGGATCCAGATATGGTTTCCCCATGATGAACAGGGAGTGGGCAAATGTAAGGGCGGAGGCGGGATCACATCCTGGGAATTGCGCGTCTATGCGTCGCTTATGCGGCAAACTCCCTCGATCGTGGTCGATATGGGGATTGGCCCATGTAATATTAAGCGTAAATTGAAGGTACCCTCAAGGCCGGCAAATATGGCCCTGATTTTGCTTGAGTCTGCGGTCATGGACGCGTCAATTGCAGCGAAGACAGCGGAAGCCGTCGGGCCAGCGAGGCTTCTCCAGTGTATTCTCAGGCTGCTCAATAGTGCCGTAGCGAAGCTAGAACTAAAGCAGACTATTGGCGGCTGCGCCCATGCCGTCTAAAGTATTACCGCATATCGGCAATTATCTCGATATGCTCCCGTATCTTGCGAGCAAATTAAAAAAGTGTTGTGAGATGAGCGCGATCTCTATGGTGGCCGCCGGCACACTGCAGGGCTGCATGCATACGGGCGCTGTGCATCAGAGCTATCCGTTATCGCCGCCCCTAGGCGTACCATTTTTCGCAACAGCTCAGAAAGAAGCCGTGGCTCTCTATGCCGGCTATGGATACAGCCTGTCTACCTTTGAGATTTTTGCATATGATCTAGAAAAAAGATCCATCGTCGCCCGAAAGCAGTACAACGTAGAAGGCGTCACGCTAGTCTGCGAGTCGAGCGAAGGAATAGTGCTCTCCAGGCTGGAAAACCCTCTATTAGTCAGTTATCGAGCCGGTGCACTTGTGATGCAACGCGCCCCAGCTTCTTGCCCTAACCCGTCAGAATCACTTATTTGCAGCGAAGGTCGGACACTTTTTCATGGCTGGCTACCCGGACGACGGGAGCAACTCTCAATATGCTACATTCCGGATGTTCGAACAACCACATTTCACATTACTTCCGAGGACGGGATTAGACGCGATCTTGGGGCGAGTGGAACATCGCCAAGTGGCAGCGGACGCTTTGTTGTCACCCGTGGTGTACAGCCAGGCACTTTTCTAGCGCATCACACGCGCAGCGCGATTCCCGAAAGTGCTGTTCTCATTGATGTCGACGCGGGTACGGTCCAACCATTTATTATGCCGGATCTTTCGGTCGCGCGCCCTTCACGGGGTTTCGGTGCAGGATCCTTCGGTGTGACGCTTCATCCAGTCCGCGGCGGCATCATCGCCGAGGGCGAGGGTGGAGACGTTTTCCTTTTAATAGACGGCAACAAACGCCAACTCACCGACAATTCTGTCGCGCAGTCTGTACGCATTGGGGCCGAGAGTTGCGTAGTAACGCTAGTAGCCCGCACTCACGCAGGCGAAGAGTTCCGGGTTTACGACCTTTGTGGTCGCTAGTCAGGCAATCTGCAAACCTTATCAACCAAGCAAATGAGGGAATTTGTCAACGACGCAGGCGGAAAACTCGCCCATCCGGGTTTGACCAGCAACGAGATATTCGATCTCGTTCAACTCGCTTCAGCGGCCTATGATATCTCTTTTAATTCATCAAATTACGATTTGGCGAGTGGATGGTTCCCCATTACCGCGGACCTTGTTGAATTTGGCATGGTCTCGGATCGCCTTAAGAATGGCTATTTCTATGAAGCCAATTCTTTTCCAGCTGACCTTCTCCCTATCATCTATCCGGGCACTGCGCAGGCTGCTGTTTTTTCCAACGGTTCGGGTGATATCGCGCTTGCGTTTCGCGGCACTGCGGAATTTGGTTTTCCATTTGTGGCGGGGGACTCGGGGGATTGGGGGCCGATCGGGCAACAGCGCCACTTTCTTGCCTTTCAAAATCTCTTCCAGTCGCTTGACGCATATATCGCCTCACAGGGCTCGGTAAATCGTGTGCTTGTCACAGGGCACAGCCTCGGTGGTGCGATGGTAGAGCGCTATATGGATGCCTATCCGGACAACACCCTGCCCGGCATCTCCTATGAAGCCGTCGCGGTGGCCTCGCCCCAAGCAAGTTTCCGCAACGACAGCCGCGTTCTCAATATCGGTCACGATGGGGACATCGTATATTCAATTGCCGGGTTCAAGGGTGCAAACGCAGTCGATAATATTTATATGTTGTTTAATGACGGTGGGTTCTTTGACCTCGGACTTAGTGAGTCTTTTGGCGCTCAACACGATATCACCATAGGCTATGCTCATTCAGTGGCTACGATTTTGTCTTCGCGGTTTTACGGTGAAACAACGCGCGATAGTCGGATCGTCATCAACTACTCCGACCAGCCAGACGAAATTCGGAAACTAGTCGACAATTTCGTTGCACCAGGCGACAGCCAGCTCATTCTTGGTCGAGGTGCAGATCCCTCGACCGATACGCTTACGAACATCAAGAGCGGCGGCACACTGTCCATCGACGATTGGC
>JBEINE010000137.1:0-8008 GCA_040378245.1 Hyphomonadaceae bacterium
AGCCGAACCCGCCCAGACGCGCCCGACGGCCCACCTCTGGGCGACGATTTTTGGGCGAACGCGGTGCTTGTAGAGCCCGCCAACCGCAAATCTGTCCATTTACGCCTCCAGCCAGAGGTGTTTGACTTCTTTGTCGCGCAAACGGGCGGCAAAGGCCATATCGCCAAGATGCAAGCCGTCCTGAAAGCCTATGCAGACGCGCATCGTTAGAGCTCACTTGAAATGAACCGGTGGGCCCCATCCGTAGCGGTACCCAATCTTGTGACTAAAAGCACTTACCAACAAAACCGATTGGCTCCGCGATTAGGTCAAAAAGATGGTGGCAATAAAGCCACGCGAGGTGCTCGTTCTCACGGCCCACTGCAACTGAACACTTGATTACACGCTGTTAATGTGACGAACTCTTAAATCAACCGCGACGTTTCTGTGACTACAGTCCTTATCCCTGCACTTACATCAAAGTCGAAGGGTCTGATGATGAGGTCATGAGGCTGTCGTGGATAACCAAAAAGGGGATTCACATGAAACAATCACGTATTATCGGGCTTCTGTCTGGCTCAGCACTGTCGGCGCTCCTCAGCGCGCAGGTATTCGCGCAGGCATCAACACCTACACCCGTCGAAGAACAACGCGTTGTGGAGACCATCATTGTTACCGGCTCACGGATTCGGAAGGTCGATTATGAGGGCATCTACCCAAGTGTCAGCGTGACTTCAGAATCAATTGAAGAGCGCGGCATTACCAATGTTTTGGACATTCTCAACACACTGCCATCGACAGGGATTGGCGCAACACCAGTTGGCGGCCAAGCCAGTCAAGGTGCGGGTGCTGCCTTCGTGAACCTGTTCGACTTGGGTAGCAACCGTACGTTGACTGTGGTTAATGGACGTCGTTTCATCGGCGGCAACCAAGCCACCATTTTCGGTAATGGTGCACCAGGTTTACAAGTTGATCTCAATGTGTTGCCAACGGCCTTCATTGATCGCACTGAGGTGATATCAGTAGGCGGCGCGCCGATTTATGGGGCGGACGCCGTCGCTGGTACTGTCAATGTGATCCTGAAAAGGAAATATGAAGGTCTAGAAATCGATGGGCAATATGGCCAGTATGAAGGCGGGTTTGGTGAAAACTACCGGATACGCGGCACTTATGGCAAAAGCTTTCTAGGCGACAAGCTGAACTTGGCAGGTTCGGTGGAATATGCCGATGTGAAGGGCTTTGACGACACATTCAGCGCGCGACGTTCACAAAGCTTCTCTTTTGTTCCCAACCCACTAAACGGCGCCCCCTTCACAACCGTCAGTGAGCCTAATGGTGTTTTTGACAATTATTTGATTCAAAATCGTCGTCTGCCATCGCTGACCAATGGTGGAGCGATCTTCAGAACTGGCGGTTCAGCGACCTATTTGACTGCAGCTGATCGTCAATATCTTCTGGATAATCCCAATGTTAACCCATTGTTCGCGCTCAATAACGCGGCCACAAATGCGCTTATTACCCGCCCTGCCACGGCCGCTGAACTCGCCGCGGGGGCCAGAGCGCGGGTTGCCGTCTCAATCAAGTTCGACCCCAATGGGAATATCTCACCATTCAATGTTGGTAAGATTTCCGCGACCGACATCTTGAACGCGCAAAACGCAATTGGTGGCGAAGGATTTGATTTTGGAAACGTGTCGGCGCTCCAGTCAGAGCTTAAGCGCACACTTTTCAATTCGATCGGCAGCTATGAGGCAACACCTTGGCTGCGCCTGAGCTATGAATATTTGCGCGCCGAAATTGATGCCGTGGAGCTGACCAACCAGCCCGCATTTAACTCAAGCCTCTTTGGCGGGACCAGTATTGCTCTGGGCTTCCGAACCGATAACCCGTTTCTGACGGCTCAAGCTCGCCAGACGCTCGAAGACCCAGCTTTGAACCTGACGCCGGCGACTGCGGCAAGTTTGTCACAAACGTCCTATACGGCGGCTTCGAGTGCATTTGGCGGTTGCTTGGCACCGAATATGCCAGCCGACATCGCAGCCGGTTGTGCTGCGCCTGGGGCCAATGTGCGAACATTCTTCACGTCGCGCTATCACCAAGATGTCATCGGCAATGCGCCATCTTTGGCGAGCACCGTGACGGATCGGATCGTTCTGGCTGCTGAAGGTGATTTCAAGATCGGAAAGCGGCAATTTGACTATGAGGTCGCCTATGGTCGCGGTACGTCCAAAGCGGCTAATAGTGGCTTCTCGATCAGCCAAGGCCGCTTTACCGCCGCGCGTGATGCCATACGTGATACCAATGGCCAGATTGTTTGCCGCGTAAACTCATCAAATCCGGCAGAGAAAACGGCGGCACGTTTCTGGTTCCGCTATACCAATGTAGCGCCCCCCGCTGGGCAAAAGGAGTTTGATCCATCGTCACCCGCCCCACCGGCTGGCTTTTTCCGTCGCGGCGTTGAGGACACAAACCGTATCTCAGAAAGTGAGTTGAACGCCTGTAAGCCCATTAACACCTTTGGTTTTGGTGCTCCCTCAGCGGATGCCCAAGCCTATGTGCGCCAAGAGATCAATGCAAAGAATGACAATGAGCAAGAATTCTTTGACGCGAGTATCTCTGGATCGCTCTTTGACCTGCCTGCAGGGGAAATCAAAGCAGCTCTTGGATATCAATGGCGACGTGAGTTTTCATCCTATGGCCCAACCAATGAGGAAACCCGTATCGGAACAGCGCGCAGCGCCGGACTATTGGCGGTTGAGAATGAGTACACCTCCAGCGAAGTCTTTACAGAATTGCAAATTCCTGTCTTTGGTCAGGATTTCAAGTTCCCATTGCTGCATAGCCTTGAACTCAATGGTGCCTTCCGCCGCTTAGATAATTCGATTGCCGGTGAGGGTGATGCTTGGACTTATGGTCTAACGTATCAGCCCGTGCCCTATTTGACGATCCGGGGCAACAAAACCCAATCGGTTCGTGCCCCAGCACTCGTAGAGCTTTATCTACCGCCAACGACGACGTTCGCAACGGCAGGCGATCCATGTGACTCCACGTTGATTAATGGTGGTCCGTCTCCTGCGTTACGCCGGGCAAACTGTACGGCAGCAGCGGCAGCGGCTGGCTTTACCGGTCTGTCGACCTTTAGCTCCAACGTTCGATTTGCAACCGTGGCCGGTCAAACAGCTGGAAACACCTCCCTAAAAAATGAATTGGCAGAGTCAGAAACGATTGGTTTCATTCTGAGGCCAGATTGGTTTGGAAAGCCAGCTTTGGCGGTGGATTTTGTTCGGATCAATCTCACCAATTCGATCGAGAACTTCTCGCTTATCAATCTGTTCAATTCCTGCTATGATAACGCTACGCCCAACACAGCCGCCTGCAGCAGATTCCGGCGCGATGCGAACTTCCAGATTTTGTTGGGATCGCCAACAGACCCAGCGTTCAACGGTGGTTTCATTAATGCGGGATACCGCGACTTTGAAGGCTATACCGCAACATTTGATTGGAAGTTCGATATCAACAAAATCGCTACGGAGTATAAAGCCGATCTCGGTTCATTAGAATTCCGATTGGTTTGGTCAAACATCATCAAGCTTGAATCCTCAATTCTGGGAACTGGTACCGATCTGGACATTCAAGAAGGGGAAATCAGTCGGCCTAAAAATGAGTTTCAGCTCACCAGTAAGTATAAGCTCGGTCGTTTCAGCACCGTCCTGAATTGGATTTACCAAAGTAAAGCTGCTTTCGACCGCCAGTTCTCGGTTGAAAACCGCCAACAAACGGAAGTGGACCAATACAGCCTATTCAATGGATCGCTGCTGTACGACGTCACAGACAACATCCAGGCCCGGCTTGTCGTCAACAATCTGTTCGACATCGAGGCACCCTTCCCAACTGGATCGATTGCTTATGACCAATTTGGTCGTAGCTTCTCCTTCGGCCTACGCGCGCGGTTCTAAAGCCCCCTGACGACGAGCCAAAAAAAGGCCGACGCGCGAACGCGTCGGCCTTTTTGTTTACGATCCAATATTTACTGTCCGCCAGCTTGCCCGCCGCTGCGGCTGTCAAAGAAGCGGAAAAAGTCACTATCGGGTCTGGTAACAATCGTCGTGCCCGCGGGCAGCGCCCGTTCATAAGCCTGCATAGAGCGATAAAAGGCTGCAAAACCTGGATCCTGATTATAGCTATCGGCAATGACCTTAGCCCGCTCACGATCAGCACCACCGCGAATCTCTTGCGCTTGACGATCGCCCGCCGCGCGCACCGTTGCCGCCGCCTGCTCACGCTCTGATCGCATGCGCTGGAACACCCGCTCTTGGTTGGCCTGAGGCAGATCAGCGGCGCGGATACGGACGTCCACAATTTCAATGCCGAGCGCGCCAGCTTCCCGGTTCAGTTCTGTGCGAATACTGGCCATCAAAGCGGCGCGCCGCCCCGAAATAATGTCGCCTGCTTTGGTTGAACCCAAGACACGTCGTAGCGACGCTTCCAGCAAACCCGTCAAACGCTCGCGCGCCCGATCTTGCGTGCGCACGGCTTGATAAAAGCGCAAGGGATTGGTGATGCGCCAGCGCGCAAAACTATCGACTTCCAGCCTCTCTTGGTCGGCCGTCACAATCTCGCTTTTGCCCGAAGGTGCTAGATCGAGAATACGGCGATCATAGATGAAACGCTGCTGCACAAAGGGGATCATCGCCTTTAAGCCAGGATCTGTGCCGTCAGTGTTAAAAAATCGCTGTGGCTGACCAAACTGAAAGGTAATGGCCTGCTGGGTTTCGCTGACCGAAAACAGTGCCGAATTGGCAAGGATCAACGCGCCGAGGGCAAGGCCGCCGGCAACAATAGCTGGACGCGCGGTACTCATCGGCCGGTCCCCTGTGGGTTAGTGGTTGGTGGGGCGGGGTTATTGTTGCCAGAACTGACAGACGATGAGCCGCCACCTTGATTGCGGAATAATTCTGGCGGAAGGACCATAACGGGCGCTGAGCCGCCGCCTTGGCCGGGGTCAATCAGGACCTTATTGGCGCGCTCATAGACCCGCTCCATGGTTTCCAGATACAGGCGCTGACGCGTAACATCGGGTGCCAATTTGTATTCTTGATAAAGCTGATTAAAGCGCGCGGCCTCACCTTGAGCTTGCGGCACGACCGCATTGCGATAAGAGCGGGCTTGGTTGATCTTGGTTTCGGCTTCTTGGCTGGCCGCCGCCACTTCGCGGAAGGCTTCATTCACCGCAGCAGGGGGTTCAGCTTTGCGCAGATTGACCTGGGTGACCCGAATACCTGCTCTATATTCATTCAACGTGCGCTGAATAAGATCGCGGGTTTGCGATTCAACTGTCGCCCGGCCCGTTGCCAAGACTTGATCACGTTGCGACCGACCAACAACTTCGCGCATCGCCGCTTCAGCAACAGCCAAGACTGTGAGTTCGGCACCTTGATCGCCATTGGCGCCATGAGCGACTTGAAAGAGGAAATCGCGCGAATTATCAACGCGCCATAAAACTTGGAACCCCACATCAACGATGTTTTGATCCCCCGTTAGCATCAGGCCATCGGTTGAGGTCGCGCCTTCAGCCGCACCAACAGTGAGCGAATTCACCCGCTGGACATCGACAATCGAGCGCGTCTCAATTGGGGTGGGCAAATGAAACTGCAGACCTTGATCGACCGTGCGGACATATTTGCCAAAGCGTTGAATAACCGCCTCTTCCCCTGCGTCGACGACATAAACGCCGCTGGCCAGCCAGCCCAAAGCAACGACCAGCGCAATCGCACCAATCGCGCGGCTATCGAGCTGGAGTGGCTCGCCACCGCGCCCGCCCCCGCCACCGCCACGACCGTTAGAGCCGCCGCCATTGCCACCGCCCAGAACATTTTTAAGGCGATCCTCAACCCGTTTGGCGAGATCGTCGAGATTGCCAGACTGACCACCCGGCATCGGGCGACGTGGTGGCAGAGGATTATTGCCACCCCACGGGTTTTTGGGGCGATCATCACCACCGCCCGCGCCGCCACCACCAGGACCCCAAGGGCCGCCGCCGCCGCTATTGCCACCATTTGAATTGTCATTCCAAGGCATAAGAGATCTATTCCATTTTAAGAACCAGCTCACATATCTCTTTGGCAGGTGCGCAAAGGTTGCAAGGGGTAAAGATTAGCCCTTATGTGCGTGCTTAGCTCAAAGGATCAAGAAGGTGTTTGGTTTCAAGCGATCACTCAAACGCGAGGACATTTTACGTGTTCTTGATAACATAGCTGGCCCAAACAGTCAAAGTATTGTTTTAGCAAATCTTATTGAAGACGTCCTCATCGACAAAGACCAAAATGTACTGGTTACAATTGCAGTGCCAAAGGGTGAGGAAAGTGCAGCTTCCCTGTGGCAGGCACGCTCAAACGCCGCCTTGGCGGACATAAATGGTATTGGCAAAGTAACCGTAGTGCTTACCGCCCATCGCGACGGGGACTCAGCCCCGCCCCCTCTGCCAGCCGCTGGCCCCGATGCCACCCGCGTGCGCAAAGGCGCTCGCCTCAGTGACGCCGCCATTGAACAGGGAAAAGCACAAGCCTCGGCGAAACTGGCCCCGATTGTGGGCATCAAATCCATTATCGCCATTGCCTCGGCCAAAGGCGGGGTTGGCAAATCGACTGTGGCGGTTAATCTGGCGGCCGCTTTATCGGCCTTGGGTCTCAAAGTCGGATTGCTCGACATTGATATTTATGGCCCCTCCATCCCCACCATGATGGGGACCGTGAATGATGAGCCTGAAACAGGACCGGACAAAAAGCTGGTGCCGGTTGAGGCTTACGGGCTTAAAACCATGTCGATTGGCTATATGGTTGACACCGACGCGCCCATGATCTGGCGGGGGCCTATCGTAACCAGCGCCATTCGCCAGTTGCTGGAGGATGTGACATGGGGCACGGCCCTTGAGCCCCTCGACATTCTCGTTATGGATACGCCGCCGGGCACTGGCGACGCTCAATTGGCCTTGGCCCAGCGCGTGCCGCTTAATGGCGCGATTATCGTCTCAACGCCCCAAGAAATCGCCTTGGCAGACGTCCGGCGCGGTGCGGCGATGTTTGCCAAGACCCATGTGCCCATCTTGGGCATCATCGAGAATATGGCTTGGCTGAGCCAGCAAGACGGCACACGCCTCTATCTATTTGGCGAGGGCGGCGCACGTACCACAGCGCAAGATTTGGGCCTGCCCTTCCTCGGTGAATTGCCCCTCGATATCGGCCTACGCGAAAGCGGCGATGCGGGCGTGCCTTATGTGGTGGCGTCACCGGGAAGTGCGGTGTCTGACGCCTTCATGTCGATCGCCGCGCATGTCTATGACGCTTTGATGCATCAAGAGGTGAAGGCAGCACCGGTGATCAGGTTTGAGGTTTGAGGGATTTTTGTAAACTGTAGTTGACAAATTAGGTGACCCGCAAGAAAAGTAGAGGGGCCGTCTTCTGCCACCTTTTAGTCGACGATGCGGAATTCGAGCTGCCTCGCGTCCAATCTCAACAATTTTTGACATTGTAAAATGACCATGGAAACAACGCCCTTTGATGTAGTCGATCACCTGAAGTCCGACGAGATGATCTTGGCCTATCTGGCTGCAGCTTTCGAAGATGGTGACAGCGCTCTGATACGGTCAGCCTTAAACGATGTGGTTCGAGCGCGTGGCATTGCAAACATGTCCGCCGCGACTGGCATGCCCAGAGCCTCCATTTACAAGGCGCTGAGCGAGAATGGCAATCCAACCTTGGAGACTTTGCTGGCATTGACAAAGGCGTTGGGGTTTCGCTTGTCGGTGGCGGCTTAAGGCAAGCCATTATATAGCATTTTGCTACAGTTAGCTTTGTGTTGCCTCCAACACTGCATCGTTGCTGACCACCCATTTTTCAAGATGACCCATCCGGTCTGTCCATACGTCATTATATTCATGGTGAAAAATTTCCATGATTGTTTCGAGTAGGGCGATATGAGTTGCACTGAACAGTTTTGACCAACGGTTAGAAAAATGAGTCTCATACTCATC
>JBEINE010000097.1:0-11553 GCA_040378245.1 Hyphomonadaceae bacterium
GGGCAACAATCACGGCCATCCCTGCTCGACCATCAGCATGAGCAACATGGACACCGTAAACATTGGCTTGTTCGATCCCGTTGAATGAGCATATCGTTTCGCCAACTTCATTGGTTGAGACATTCTCAGACTTCCAACGATAGGTATCTCCGATGCGATCGACAAAATAAAAATAGCCTTCGGCATCTTGTTTCAAGAGGTCCCCCGTGCGGAACCAAAGATCGCCTTCCTCCAACACATTTCGTAATAGCTTTTTGCTGGTTTCGGCGGGATTATTGGCGTAGCCGTCAAAACGGCTACGCACAGAGTTTGGATCGATTTTCCCAATTGCCTCACCCACTTCGCCAACTTCACAGAGGCTACAAAGGCCATCGCGACCACGCACGGGTTGTTCTGTCTCAATATCAAAGCGCACCAGTTCGACATTAAAGCGCTTTTTGAGATATTTGGGTACGCGGCCGACCGATCCTAACTTGCCCTCCACATTCACAAGACTGGCATTACCCTCGGTTGATCCATAAAATTCAGCGATCAAGGGGATACCAAAACGAGCTTCGGCGCGGGCCCAGACGTCAGATCGCAACCCATTGCCAAAACATGACTTTATCTTGTGAGTTCGCTCCTTGGGATGAACAGGCGCTGCTACTAGATAGCGAAAAAGCTCTCCAATATAGACGAATACGGTGCAGTCATTATCGACAATATCATCCCAAAACTGGGTCGCTGAAAACTTGCGTCGCAATACGAGTGCGGCGCCCGTGTTGAAGGCAATACCAACGCCTGCAATGCCACCTGTGCCATGATAAAGCGGCAACGGGCAATAGACGCGGTCACTGGGTCCCGTCCGCGTAGGGCCAATAAAGGTTCGGCCAATCCCTTGCACACGTATATGTGACAAGAGTGCCGCTTTAGGATTACCCGTTGTGCCGGAGGTATAGACGTACAGGCAGGGGTCTTTGCCCAAAAGGGTTTCGCGGTGGGCTCGTGAAGGCCTTGTCACTGGCTGAGCGTTCAAGGAGCGATCCAGATCAAGATAGCCGCCGGCCGTGCCGGCGCTCAACCACACCGGAACGGCGCTCAGCTGGCCTTCCAGCGTCGACCAAAGGTCGAGAACCTCAGCGCCGACGATCACGGCCTTCGACTTAGCGACAGTAACGCAGTGCAATAAGGCACTGCCCTGCAAGTTATGATTGATCAGGGCTGTGATCACGCCAACTTTTGAGAGCCCATACCATGCTGCCAAATACTCAGGCCTATTTTGCATGAAAAGCGACACAACATCGCCAGCTTCGAGACCGATCGACAAAGCCCAATGAGCATAACGATTGGCTCGCAAATCGAGCTGCCCGTAACTCCAAGTTTTTCCCTCAAAAATGATCGCCGGGCGGATGTTATATCTGTCGCAGATAGCTTCAAGATCGTCAGGAAGAAGCTGCTTGCTATCGGGCGCTAAATCCTTCAGCCAATTATTGATGCGCGACATCGCTGATAGATAGACAACTTCCCGCTTCAATCGGCTAATGACATTCATAGGTTGGTTTCCTCCGATGTCTGTTATGAACCAGCCTGCAAACCTATCAAGCCCTTAAGGCATATCCTGTCTGCGACACTTCAAGGAATAATCGGCCATCCAGCTTGGCGATAAGCGCTGTCCCAGAATAGCCATTCATGTTGCGCGCATCTTAAGAACGCCGACTTCATGCGCGCTTGCTCATCGGGACCTGCGGCCGCGCCAGCGACGTCGACAATGGCTCGCATGCGCGCCGTTGCTGCGGCAAAACTCTCATCGCCATAAGTATCGATCCAAGTTTGATAGAAGTTTCCAGCTATCGTATTTTTTGCGATTTGAGTGCCAACATCCTGGTAGAGCCAAAAGCAGGGCAAGATCGCCGACACCAACACGCCAAATGTGTCGGTCGCGGCTGTGGCCAGCATAAAATTGACATAGGCTTCACATGCTGGGGTCGCCTCAGCCTGTTCCACTTCCATCTGAGAGATGCCAAATTGTTCCAGATAGCCTGCATGGAGTGCGCGCTCAACAACAATGGAGACCTCAGCGGCTTTGGCACATTCCAAAATATCTTCAGTGCGCTGTGCTTTCGCGGCAGCGAGCGAGAGCACACGAGCATAACCGCGCAGATAGAGGCTGTCTTGCACCATATAGTGAGCAAAAACGTCTCGCGGCAGTGTCCCCGCAGCGAGCTCTCTATTGAAGGGGTGAGCATGGACGGCGGCGCGCAAATTGGTCGATGCGCTCCATAAAGCATCACTAAAGGGCATTATCAAAACTCCCGTCTGAGGCCGACGCTGATTTTGCGTCCGCGATTGATGGTGAATGTGTCAAAAGGGCCGCCCGGACCAAGCCCTGCTAACAAACCAGTCGTCCCCTGCCCGAAAGCCGAGATAGCCCAACGCTCATCGGTGACATTCTCAGCCTTCAGCGAGACCGTCCAAACCGATGCGTCAGCGTTCAAAGCCACGTCAGCCCACCACCGCGGCGGCGAGCGCAATACATTGTCGATCTCATAGAATGTGGTCCCAGCATAATTCGCGTCAAGCCGGACTTCGACCCGTGTCTCTTTAAAGGCACTTGAGAAAACGCCCCAGATTTTGGCCGTGTCACGTGGGGCATTGGGCAGGGTTTTGCCGCTGTAATCGCGCGTTGCTGGAGAGCCAAGTAAAGGGTCGGTGGACCTAAATGACTTGATCTTGCCCTGGGCCAAAGCATAAGATCCCCCGAATCTAACTTGCGGGAGAGGCGTAAAAGAGGCAGATGCTTCAAAGCCCGTTACCAAGACTTCGTCAACATTCAACGTAACCGATTGATTGTCAATGAAACTATAGAATTGAAAATCCTTCACACGATTGGAAAACACCGCCCCGTCAATCCGTCCTTCCAATGGCAAGCTGTCCAGCTTGGCACCAATCTCGTAGGAAACCGTGACTTCTGGCCGATAAGTTGCTGTCCATATTGATGCGTCGCCTGGCCTTGGATTAAAGCCGCCCGGCCTGAACGCCGCCGCGTAACTCGCATAGGCCCTTATGTTGGGACCGAAGCGATAGCTTGTCGCGATACGCGGCTGAAAACGCTCAAAAACGCCTTGGCGCGTCTCAATCTGAACACCCGATTTCGACACAGAAATGCTTTGCTTACGCTTATCTTGATCAATCCGGCCTTGCGCTTCAACTAGCCATCTCTCACTCGCTCGCCATTCTGCGCCACCAAACAAAGCGAGCTGCCGCGATCGGGTCACATATGCCAGTGGCAAAGATCCAAACAGCAGGGGTCCAAAATCGTCGACGCGATCCTTTTCCGTATTCTGTGCAAAGGCTCCAATCTGGAAATTCAACGGGCCGCGCAATTCACTTGTCCAACGCGCTTGCAAGGTCGTTGCGCGCACATCGATGGGCTGGGAAATCGGTTGGATGCCATCGGGAAACGCCGGCAAACCAAAAAAAGTAAGAGGCCCCGGGCGATAATCTAATTCCTCAGTCCAACGTTTTTGGTAGCTATCGCGCGCGATAAGCAGATCGAGCCGCCCAGTTGAGAAGACGCGCTGCGCTGTTGCACTCGATCGCACCCAGCGTCGCGACGCCCTGCCTTCAAAATCGCCAATCGGATTGATCAGGACGGCGCCTTTTAAGCGACCCTGATTTTTCCCTGTCACATTATTCGACGACGCCCAAGCCGCTCCACCCTCTTCCTCCAGCCACATGAGGCGCACATCGAGGTCAAAGCCTAGGGCCCGACCCATCGTGGCGATCCGCATGGCCTTGGTTTCGCTGCCATCAACTCTCTTATTCAAAGTCGTATTGTCGATCCAGCCTTGCGCCGACGCCCAAACGCCAGCGGCGCGAACCGTCAGGACGTCTGACACGGCATAAGACTTGCCAAACTCTAGCTCAGCTACGCCGCCATTGCCGATACGGGTTTGAATAAAAGTGTCGGGATTGGTTGCCCCGCCAACTCGGGCAGATTGATTAAAGACAGCGATCACGCCGCCAGCAGCATTTTTTCCATAAAGCGCGCCTTGGGGACCTTTGAGCACGTCGATTTTAGCGACATCAAATAGACGGCTGGTGAACAATTCGGTATCGGCGAGTGGAAGGCCATCCATCACAAAGGCAATCGAGGCTTGTTGCAGCCTGTCAGTCGTCGCCCCGCGGATTGAGAGAATATTTGTCCCAGGGTCTTGGTCATTAATCATCCAAACGCCTGGCACCGCATTGGCGATATCGTCAGCGCTTAGAATACCGCTGGGGCTGACGGTTATTGCGCTGGCTGGAACATCGCGCGCTGTTTCAAGTTTCCCCCGCACAATGATGATTTCGGGCGTTTGGGTAATCCCCGCGGCGGCCCCAGCCACAACAAATGCCGTCCATGATATGGACATAAAATCGATCCCCTCCCTACGCCGGCATGATCCGGATCAGGTTTGCGGGTCGCTACTGTTGGAGCCATCTCCATCGCAGCCTCTCAGCCCCCTGCCATGGGGCTCCCCGGTGAAGGCCGCGGGTTAGGCGCGCAGGGGCAAGACGTCAAGGTTTCGCTGCAGAGGGGCATTCTCGCGCAACGACGCTATGATCGCCCGGGCCGATAAAGAAGCGCGCAGCACCGGCTGCGCATCCGTGCCATAAGCCATTGTACTCGCATTAGGGTCTGTCGCGTCTTTTTTGAATCAAAAAAGCGGGATAAACAGAAACTAAATCAGATATCTAGACGCGCAACTTGGTTCTAAATGAACCAGATGCGCGCTAGAATTACGCACCAAGTGTTGCCAATCACCAAACCGCACGAGTTGGAATTGATTACTCCGCAGTCTCCGCTTTCTTCTTGGCTGGGGCCTTCTTTTTTGGAGTGGGCTTTGCGGCCTCGGCTTCTTCTGGCGTTTGAGCGTCGGCACTGATTTCGGTCTCAGCAGTCTCAGTTTTTTTCGCCTTGCTCTTACCGTCGGGCTTTTTGGCGGGCTGTGCCTCTATCATAGGCGCTGTCTCGTCTTCATTCTCAAGCGCCTCACGCGTCACCACGACCTCGGTGACGTTGGCCATCTGGAGCATGAAGTCCACGACTTTTTCCTCATAAAGAGGGGCTCTCAAGCTGGCGACGGCATTAGGGTTCTTTTGGAAAAACTCATAAATCTGCTTTTCTTGACCCCGATAACGCATCGCTTCTTGTTGGATCGCGCGGGCGAGTTCTTCGTCTTTAACCTCGACGCCGTTAACGCGGCCAATTTCTGCCAGAACCAAGCCCAAACGTACGCGACGTTCCGCAATTTTATTGTACTCGGCTTTGAGCTCATCTTCAGATTTTCCAGCATCTTCTGGATCCTCATTGCCAGCTTCTTTGTCCTGTTGGACTTGTGCCCAGATCGCCTCAAACTCGGCGGCCAACATTTTGGGTGGGAGTTCAAAGCTATGAGTTTCATCCAGCGCATCCAAGAGCGAGCGCTTAGCCTTTTGACGCGACAACTCGGCGAGCTGGCTTTCAATATTCTTCTTGATGGCGTCTTTTAAGGTCGCCAAATCAGAGAGACCGAGGTTTTTAGCCAGCTCATCGTCAATCTTTGTCTCGATAGGACCTTTGACCTCAATCACGTTCACATCAAAGGTTGCGGCTTGGCCCGCCAGTGTCGCAACGCCATAATCGGCGGGGAATGTCACATTCAGGACACGCGCATCACCCGCTTTCACGCCAATCAATTGATCTTCGAAGCCCGGAATGAAGCTATTGGAGCCCAATACAACCGTTGCCCCTTCCGCCTTGCCGCCCTCAAACTCAACGTCGCTCAGTTTACCAACAAAGTCACAGATGACCTGATCGCCGTTTGCGGCTTTGCCTGTTTTAGGCTCGAATGATTGAGCTTGTTTGACGAGTTCAGCCAAAGCGGCGTCGATTTCCTCATCTGTCGCGGGCGCGATCGGACGCGTCACATTGAGCGTAGTCATATCAACGGGCGTAAAGTCCGGCATAATGTCGAGCTCCACATCAAACACCAGATCGGCCTTGCCATCCATAACAGCGGCTAGATTATCGATGTTTTTGACGTCAGCTTGAGATGCTGCACGGGTGCCATTGTGATTGGACGCACTATTGATGCCTTCTTGAACCAACTCATTGAGCAGGTCGCCCAAAATGGATTTACCATACATGCGCTGCACATGAACGATTGGCACTTTGCCTTTGCGAAAGCCCTTGATATTCAGTTGCGGGGCTAGTTCCCGAATTTTCGCGTCAGTGCGCGCAGCGATATCGACTGCAGGGATGGTAATCGTGTAGGCACGGGCGAGGCCTTCTGCAGATTTTTCGATGATTTGCATGTTATGTCCTAACAAGGAAGCGGATTACGCGGGTTGATGGCAAAAGAACGGGTCACGCGCCGGGAAGGTGCGCGGCTATGCCACGATGTGACCCGCCTGTCTATGCTGCTTGCGGTAAGTAGGTAGGCGTGCGAGCCCGAGCTAAACCTCGAGCTCGTGGCGCTAGCTCACAAAAAGCCGAGTTTTGTGGGGCTAAATCGGTTCAGATTAGGGAAAATTGTCGGCAATAATGAATTACTCACGCCAAGCCAACTCGCCAATGTTGCGCAATATTGTTGATTAGAGATCGTTGGAATGGAAATGGGTGGACCATTCTTCGCGACGAAGCTAGGACCTGACGGATTAACATCCACCAGATTGCCATAAATATCACCACCCTTGACCGCCCCACCCAGCACCATACTCACACCACCCCATCCATGGTCGGTACCGTCGCCATTCGACTTGAGCGAGCGACCAAATTCGCTGGTTGTGAATAAGGTAACATTGTTCTCTAACCCCATCGCAGCCAAAGACTTATAGAAATACCCAAGCGCTGCATCTAGGCGAAGAAAATTGTTGTTTTCAAGATCTGCGGCCATATTCCCATGCGTGTCAAAATTCCGCATGTTGATGAAGAAAACCTGTCGATTGACGTTGAGTGTCGTGCGAGACGCTATGCAGCGCAGCACGGTGCGAACCGCTGCGACTACATCATTGTCGCGCCAAGCGACGGGATAATTTGGCAGCGTCGTATCGGTTGGAATGGGGGCAAGCGACTGTGTCGCTGCAAACGCATCACCCAAACGCTTATATGAACTCATCACGCGTTGATTGACGCCCAGATAGTCCTTGTCCAAAGCATTGGTCATATCGGCTCGCTTAAGGATGGCATTAAGCTCAGCTGAAGCCACGCTTGAGCCAAATAGGGCTCCATCCAGTCCTTCGATGTTTACCGCTCTTCCCCAAGTATCGGCCTTAGTCATTTGAACAGCGACACCATCACTGAACGGGTTGTTGAGCGCCCCCACCCCAATCGAAGCAAAGACGTTATCGGAATTGCTGGATTGCAACGAATCCATAGCAAGCCCCCCCCAGCCATAACGGGCTCCTTCAAGACCAAACGTATGGATGGCCGCGTTGCTATCATTATGAGAGCCAACGGCGGATGGCTGTTTGATGCTATTTGCTTCAATAGCCGAACGGGTTACAGGCTCGTCTAGTGTGCCATGGCCGTAAATCACGGCTAGCTTGCCTTGCTCGTATAGCTGCCTAGCTTGACCTAACAAAGGGTGGAAGGCAGCCTGACGGCCACCTTGAGAGGTTCGCAACGAAAGCGGGGTTAGCGCGCTTCGCGCAGGCATCTTTATACCTGAGCGCTGAGCCACAATGGCTGAATAATTAGTCTGGTCATAAGGGATCAACGTGTGGAAATGATCCAATCCGCCATCCAGATAGAGGCAAACAAGGGCTCTATAATCGCCGGCTTGAGCATTGGCCGCGGTTGCCGCCATCTGCAGAGCCAAGGGCGAAAAACCACCAAGAAGAGCTGCGCCCCCTAAAAAGTTCCGGCGGCTCAATTGGGCTGAATTTAACATATGCATGTTTTGCTCCTCAACTCGCTTAGCGTTGGACGCGGTATTCGGGACTTAAGAGGGTTAGCATAACGGCGATCTTGATCCGGTTTATGCGAGCTGAACTTGTAGTGCCGCTGACACTTTCAATGGCGCGTATCAAACTGCCTCGAAGCACCTGGGTGTCAGACCCAGCGGCAAAGCGCAGGAGAACTTCATCGGCCAAGAGCGCAGGATTATCAGCGAACGGCAATAACTCACTATAGTCAAAGGTATTTTGACGACGTGCTCCACCTGAACAGCCCGTCCCTCCCCGATCAAGAGTTTGTTTCACATAGGTCGCCCAGTCCATCACCGCGACCGTGTCAGTTATCTGCATTTCAGGGACGACAAGATTGCGCTTGGCGGCTTCCCCCGAAGCCGGTGAGAAGCCAGGGCGATAATAGTTGAACACGCTAGGGGCTGCGAAAGGGCGCTCAAACTCGGATATAACGCCATGATAAATTTTACATCCACCAGAGCCTGCCCAGACATTGCCTTTGCCGTCGCTGGCGCGCAGCACACGATTATACTGCACCTGAGCTAGGAGAGGTTCTCGCAGCTTGCCATAAACCGCTTTGTCTTGTTGGGACGAATTGCGTGCTTCGGGGTCCAACAGGATTTGCTTCAAGACCGCCTTGAAGTCACCTCGGACACCATTTCCATTGTCAACAAATTTGTCGGCAACCCTGCCTACATAGGCTGGGCTGGGATTGCTGGTGGTGAAGCGTTGAATGAGATTGCGGGCGATAAAGGGCGGTGTATTGGTGTGGTTCGCAAGCGTGTCTAAAGCGATCCCGATATTTTTTCGGCCTTGGGCTTCGATAACGGCCTCGCTGTTGGCGGGTAACTTGGATACATCCAACGCGGGGATTGATACCCCTAGAAAGCTTTTTGCTTTAGTTGATGTCCAGGGCCAAACTGACAATTCGCAGGCATTGAAATCAGGATCGACCTGAGAAACCCTCTTTTCAAATCCACAGGTTCCCTGTCGATCACCACCTGAGGACAACGCCAACCCCGTGAAAACGGACGAAAGGCCTACAACGTCCGCTTGGCTATAGGTTGGAATTCGCTTGCCCGCGCTGTCAAGCTTAAAGGTCCCATCCTGATTGAGTTGCCATAGCCCGATTGAAAAAAGCTGCATGATTTCGCGTGCATAATTTTGGTCGGGAACAGCTCCGTTGTTGTCCTGATTCCAGAGATAGCTCAGCATATTACCCATAACTGGGCTGAACGTGACCTTCTGTAACATGTTACGATATGTGCCAAAGGCATTATCCGCCGTCAGATCCATCCAAATCGGTTTGTTTTCTCCGCCCCCAGTATTGGTCACGAAAATCTGCGAGAGAGCCCAAGCCATGCGCAAGCGGAGCTGATCAGGCTCTCTTGTAACGCGGGTAAACCATGCAGCACTTTCCCTGTCAGAGTTGGGGTCAAAATACTCAGGGCCGTTGGACTTGGAGCCATCTTCCAAATACCAGTCTCTGTGTGTTCGCCCACGGGCCATGGCAAATTGTTCATCAATCCAGGCGGAATATCCAAGCGCCATAACCCGATCAATATCGGCACCAGTGGCGCCAAATGTTGCTTGATTGAGGAAGCGTGCAGCTTCAACACGTGTGGCAGGCTTGTCAGCGGTTGGGCTTGGAGAAGCCGGTGGAGAGGGGGAAGCGGGTGGTGGTGGCGAAGGCGGTTGGCCACCAATTGACGCGCCCTGAGTTGATGTTTGTGTACCTGCATCACCGCCGCCGCCACCGCCACAAGCGGACAGGCCGACTGAAAGGCAAAGAACGGCTACGCGAAGTTTGTTAGGCGGATTGGAAACAAAAATCACCCTAGAACCTCCATTGTTGGCTATGCCCGACTTCTCGGCGTGAGCCCGTAATAACAAGTAAATTAAGGCAATTAATGGACCAACAATGTTAATGGTTAAATTGGAGTGACCTGTGGGCATCGTGTTTTGGAAGTCAGAGCTGAAGGCCGAGCTGGGTCAGCCACGATGTGCTATCCCAACCCTTGGGTTGACGGGGGCATGCTGGGGAGAAGTTAGATTTTAGCGCATAAGAGCATAAAAGTGGTGCTGCGGCTCCCCGTAGATAGCTACTGTTTGGCCGAGGCTTCCAGTTAGCCCGAATAAGGGAGACTTGCAGCTGTGCCCTATGAGTATCAGCGAAAAAATGGTGCCCCCAGTCTAGACTCGAACCAAAGTCCGAGCGAAGCGAAGGAACCGAGCATTGAGCGAGGCAGGCTGCGTGCATGTGGAACGCCAACAAAAGAGCCATTTTCTTCCCTGAAGAAAATGGTGCGGTCGGGGGGACTCGAACCCCCACATCTCGCGACGCTGGAACCTAAATCCAGTGCGTCTACCAATTCCGCCACGACCGCATTCCGTGGCGGCTTGTGGGGGAAGTCACCCTTAAGGTCAACTCAGCTGCACACTGAGCGCTGCCCAATAGCGAACCGTCACTCATCCATCTCATAATTGCCAAACACATTTTGAACATCATCATCATCCTCGATGACGTCCAAGAGCTTGCGCAAACTTAAGGCTGCATCACCGGTCACTTCAATATTGGCGTGGGCGCGCCAGACGATATTGGCGCCTTCGGCATCGCCAAACCTCTCATTCAAAGCAGCTGATACATCGTTGAGGGTTTCAAACGAACAGGTGATTAGATGGCCCTCGTCGTGGGATTCGACATCGTCTGCGCCAGCTTCTAAGGCGGCTTCCAGCATCTCATCTTCGGTCGCCACTGATGGCGGGTAGGTAATCTCACCCACGCGGTCAAAGCCTGAGGTGACGCTATTGGCCGTGCCTAAATTGCCGCCAGCTTTGGACAGATAGCTTCGAATATTGCCACCTGTCCGGTTGAGATTATCAGTCAATGTCTCAATAATGAGGCCAATGCCGCCTGGCGCATAGCCCTCATAGCGCACCGTCTTATAATCTTCTCCCCCCGCAGCTGAAGCCTGGCTAATAGCGCGCTCGATCCGGTCTTTGGGCATAGATACCGCCCGCGCATTGGTAACCGCCAAGCGCAATCGCGGGTTCATGGCAGGGTCTGGAAGGCCTAGCTTAGCGGCCGTGGTAATTTCACGCGCGATTTTGGTGAAGGCCTTGGCGCGTACGGCGTCTTGTCGACCTTTTCGGTGCATAGTGTTCTTAAACTTAGAATGGCCGGCCATCGACTTGGGCTTTCAGGAGTGGGTTAGAGTGGATTGGCGGCCTGTCTATGCCAATGCGACCTAAAGTGCCATCCACCCCGTGCACTATCGCGGAAACGGTGCGCCAAATATCTCGTTAGGGAGCGCGGAATTGTTAGCGACAAAACTGATCGTATGATACGTCCCGCATAGGGCAAAGATTTCCAATTGCTGTTCCTTTGTCCAATTTTCTTGGAATTCTTCGAGCACCCCCTGCTGCATTGAGCCTCTCTGGCAGAGCTGATCAATTGCCGTCAAAAGGTTGATTTCAACATCAGGCCACAGCGTGACATCGATAATCAAGTCGCGCGTTGCAGCCACTTGGTGGGCACTTAGCTTCGCAGCATCAGCAAAAACCGTAACGTGGACGCCCCATTCATACTCACAATTCATATTGGCTGTGGTGCGCAGAATAACGATTTCGCGGATACGCAAC
>JBEINE010000240.1:0-3480 GCA_040378245.1 Hyphomonadaceae bacterium
CTTGGCCGCACCCTGCCACGCTCCGATGATGGTGGCGGCACAAAGGTCCCAAGTCAGGCCGAAAAAAGGCGGGCGCGCAATGTCCGCGAAGAATTGCGCCGCCGCCAAGCCGACCCCAATCGAGACAGCCACGAACGCGACTATCTGGACCGATTATTGAATGACAGGTGACAGACCCTAATGCTTGTCAAAAATCACTGGATAAAGAGACGCCAGAAGCAAAACGGCCGCGGTGATATTGAAGACGCGCAAGGCATTGGGGTCTTGGAGAAATTGCCGTAATTGCACGCCCATGAGTGCCCAAGCGCTGACAACCGGCAGATTAATGACGCCAAACGTCACGGCCACTAAGAACAGGCCCATAATCGGATTTGTCGGCGGCACATAAACCGAGACTGCGCCCAAAGCCATAGTCCAGGCCTTTGGATTGACCCATTGAAACAAGGCGGCCTGTAGGAAGGTCATGGGCTTTGCCGCAGATTCGACGCTTCCATTCGGCGCGGTAGAGGTCGCAATCTTCCACGCCAGATAGACAAGATATGTAATTGAGATGATTTTAAGGGCCAGACGCAGCGCCGGGAAGGCTTCAAAGAGTTGCGCCAGCCCCAGCCCAACCAGAAGAACCATCAAGACAAACCCACCCGCAACCCCGAGCATATGGGGAATGGTGCGGGAGAAGCCGAAATGAGTGCCTGATGCCATCAGCATCAAATTGTTAGGACCCGGTGTCACCGATGACACAAAGGCGAAAGCCATAAGGCTGATATGGAGGTCGTGAGCAATCATTTCGCAATCTTATGCGAACAATTGATGCATGTCCTTGCCAATTCAGTGAACTTATGGCTATTTGTGCAATATATGGACAAAATAGACGCTACTGATCAAAGAATATTGCACATCCTTAGCCAAGAGGGGCGGATTAGTAATGTCGATCTGGCTGCCAAGATCGGCCTGTCGGCCTCGGCTTGTCTGCGCCGTGTTCAAGAGCTTGAGCGGATTGGCATTATCAAAGGCTATCGCGCCGTACTCGACCCCGTCGCTTTGGGCAAGGGCTTTGCCGCCTATGTCGCCGTGGGCTTGTCCCGCCACACCAAGGATCAACAACATGGCTTTGAAGCCGCGATCGCCAAAGCCCCCGAAGTGCGCGAATGCCACAATGTCACGGGTAGTTTTGAATATTTGTTGCGGGTCGAAACGGCCGATCTAGCCGCCTACAAACATTTCCACACCGAAGTTCTGGGTGCCCTGCCCCAAGTTGCGACCATAACAAGCTATGTCGTGATGGGATCACCCAAGGATGAGCGGGGGTAGGGCTGGTAAGGGCTTTCTGTAATGGCCACTGTATAAGGTCGTGCATCAAATCAGAAACTCTGTTGCACAGAGTTAGCTCTGTGATACAGAGTAAGTTATGGATAAGAAACATGCTTTCGAAGGTTTGAGCGACGTTGAAATGGCGCGTCAGAAGACGGCCGAGCTTCGGTTTTACCGTGGCATGGGGTCGATTGTCTGCGCATGGGGAGTCGTTTGGCTCTTTGGCTTTGGTGCCCAGTCGATTTACCCCTCTTTAGCGCCCATGGTCTGGGCTGCTGGCTGGCTGGGTGCATTGGCTTGGACTTTCACAAGACCGCCCAAGTCCCATGATATCAGAGCCTTGGCCACTTGGGGCGTGGCGGTTATTTGCCTCATCCTCATTTTGGTGGTCACGCGCGCGGACCAGACAACTGCAGCCATGATCTTCGGCTTGGCCTTATCAGCAGCTTACGCGGTCCTTGGAATTTGGTTTGGCACGCGCTTCCTCGCGCTCGCCGCCGTTGTCCTGGTTTCGGCTGGTCTAGGGTGGTGGTTTGTCCCCCAGTGGCTTTTCTTCACTCTGGCACTTGGCGGCGGTGCTGCACTTATTCTTGGCGGCCTCTGGTTACGTCGCCCATGAATAGGTGTCATGAAATCATTCACCAGCAACATCGGCTGCGTATAATGGCCGCGCTCGACAACGATCCCGAGCCTTTAGACTTTGCAACCTTAAAGGCAATCAGCGGCGCAACCGACGGCAATCTTGGTGCGCATCTTCAGACCCTTGAGAAAGCTGGCTTCATTTCGATTTCGAAGGAAATAATTGGCCGCAGAACCCGAACTTGGGTGTCAATTACAATTATGGGAAGGCAAGCGTTTCGGGAACATGTTGGTTTCCTTGAAGACATTATCCAAACCACTCACATAACCCGGGAGATTAAAAAATGAATGCTTGGATATTCTTGGCTTGTGCCATTGCGCTTGAAGTGACGGGTACATTCCTGCTCAAATTATCGAATGGTTTTGAAAAGTGGCATTGGGGGGCCTTATCGATATTTTGTTATTCAGCCTGCTTTTGGGTGCTTGCTCCAGCCATGAAAATTTTGCCTGTTGGAGTGGTGTATGCCATCTGGGCTGGCGTCGGCATTGTGGCCGCTGCCGTGATAGGGGTTTTTGTTTTCGGCGAGAATCTAAGCGCGCTTCAATATCTTTTCATTGCTTTCATTCTGGGCGGCGCAATCGGCTTACGCGCCATATCGTGATGGGATCACCCAAGGATGAGCGGGGGTAGGGGCCTGAATGGACCGCGCGATTGCATCGCGCCTCTGTTTTGCGGGGAACCATGAATTAGTTCTAAATGCGGTCTCACGTGGATATTGGAATAATTCGTGAGTTTATTCGAAATCAATGTAAGTGGCCAATCGATAGAGTTCTTTTGTCTTGGGAATTGGGACGAGCTTATTCGTGCAGGACTTGGGCTTGGGCAGACCAACCGAACTTGCGAGAAACTTGCGGGTCTCCATAGCAACGGCGCACGCTTCATGGTTAATGTCATGGGTTTCGTTTTCGAATTCCACGAAGCGTGAATTAGGCAACAAGGTATCATACCCACCAATTCGCGCTACATCGACAAAATCATGCTTGCCTCGCAAAATCAGGGTCGGGATTTCTGCCGCCTTTGGATTCGCCGTCATGGTGGTTTGCTGGTGTTGGAGGCTGAGCTGTTTGTTTACGAGAGGATTGAGACCATCTTTTTCCCAATGGCTTCGTGTTTCGTACGGTACAAGCCATGCAGACAATGGTGGGCTAAAGTTCTCAACCCAGTCTGCAATCCAGATACGATTAAGAGGGATGGTTTTTTCGCCATTTGGGATGGTATCGGGCAGCGACGGCGCGATGGTCGCCTTTGGAACATTTTTTGTGGCTACTCGCTCAATCGGATATGGGGCGATGGATGCGTCAAATGCTGGGAGCTTTGTATCGAAGCAAACTTCAGCAAGAGTGCCGGGCGCTGCCCCGCAAACTCTGGGCAAAGGTCCCGGTGCTTCAAGTATCAGCGCTTTGACACGGTTTGGATGTTGAGTCGCAAAACGCGCTGCGAGGGCAGCGCCCCAGCTTCCACCGATTACGAGCGCTGGCTCCCCAATCACGTGGGTTGAGAAGTGATGGATGGCCGCGACACTGTTTTCA
>JBEINE010000130.1:0-8529 GCA_040378245.1 Hyphomonadaceae bacterium
GCGTTTGCGTCGGATGAAGCGGGTCAAGCAGGGCGGTTTGTTTAATATGCCGGAGCATTTGAAGCGGATATCGAAGCACGGTGATCCGTTGGAGGTGCTGGCTGGGGCGGTGGATTTTGACGTGTTTCGTCCGGTTCTGGAGGATGCTTTGGACTATAGTGATGGTGCCACGGGTGGCCGTCCACCTTATGATCCTGTAGCCATGTTCAAGATATTGCTCTTGCAGGCGCAGAATGATTTGTCCGACGCGCGCACGGAGTTTTTGATCAAGGACCGTTTGAGCTGGTTGCGATTTCTGGGCTTTGGCCTGAACAAGCCGACACCTGATGAAAACACGATCCGCCACTTTCGGAACCGGCTGACGGCGGTGGGCGCGATCAAGCCACTTTTTTAAGAAGCTGGGTTTGATCAGCTTGATGCTTATCTGCGCTCGCTCGGTTATCTGCCGATGGGTGGCCAAATTGTCGATGCGACGCTGGTTCAGGCCCCGCGCCAGCGCAACCCAAGAGGAGAAAGATGCCGCCAAGGCTGGCAAGACAGCCGCACAGACATGGCCAGACAAGCCTGCCAAGGCCGCCCAAAAAGATACCCAAGCGCGCTGGACAGTGAAGTTCACCAAAGCCAAGGAACGCCCCGATGGCAGTTGTTGCGGGTGTCCAGCTGATGAACATTCAAAAATTAAAGGCATAAAATCCAAACAAGCACGCAACTATGCTGGCGATATTGATTGAGAAGCTGACAAGAGAGTGAGGTCGTGCGACCTTCTCTAATCCACAACCCCATTTCTGTGCCATAGGTACTGACGGGGATTAATCACCTGTCGACTTATCTGCGAAAACAGATGGAGCGATATGGCTATCGCTTTAATTGCAAATGTATGGAAGTATTGTTGGCAGCTAATGACCCGATGAGAACATCCCACTTGGAGCGAAATTATGGCCTTAGAGATCAGCATCAATGGTGTGACCAAACAAGTAAAGGCAAGCGGTGATACGCCCTTGCTTTGGGTGATCCGAGACGAATTGGGCCTAACGGGCACCAAATATGGGTGCGGTATTTCTCAATGTGGTGCCTGTACGGTTTTAGTCGATGGTCAGGCAATAAGGTCGTGCTCAACCCCAATTGAAGCGCTAGGAGCTGGAAAAGTCATAACGATTGAAGGCCTCAGCGCAGACGGCGATCATCGGGTTCAAAAAGCTTGGCAGAAATTCGACGTTGTGCAGTGCGGTTTTTGCCAGTCAGGTCAGATCATGTCGGCAGTGGCCCTTTTATCGCAAAAACCAAATCCAACTGACGCGGATATAGACGCAGCAATGGCTGGCAACCTCTGTCGCTGCGCGACATACGCTAGGATTAAGGTGGCAATAAAAGAAGCTGCTGGTTTATCGACCACAACGCAAAAGGGCTAAGACATGGCAAACTCAAGAGACTTAGCGCCCGCTTTTCCAGCCGCCCTCCCAGTTGATGTTTCACGTCGCGGTTTTATCCTAACCAGTGCCGCGGTTGCCGGTGGCTTTATGGTTGGCTGCGCGCCAGCAACCAAAGCAGGGGAAGCGATCAAATTTGGTGACTTTGTCCGCATCAGTGGAGACGGCACGGTCACAGTGGTGGCAAAAGTGTTGGAAATGGGACAAGGCACTCACACAGGCTTGGCGGCAATTGTCGCCGAAGAGCTTGATGCCGATTGGCTAAAAGTGAAAACCGAGCCAGCGCCTGCAAACCCTTTGAAATATTACAATACGTTCTTTGGAAAAGGCTTCATGTTGGTCGGCGGATCAACGGGTATTTCAAATTCTTGGGCTCAATTACGCGATGCGGGCGCAGCTGCGCGCTCCATGTTGGTGGATGCGGCGGCCGAACTGTGGAAGGTTCCTGCCAGCCAGATCACCGTAGCCAAAGGCATTGTGTCCCATGCCAATGGCAAAACAGCGACTTTTGGAGACTTGGCTGAAGCAGCCAGCCGACAAAAAGCGCCCCAAAAGCCGACACTTAAAGATCCATCGAAATTCACCTTGATTGGCAAGCAAGACCTGCGTCGCCAAGATTCGCTCGCCAAAACCACTGGTGCAATCAATTTTACAATTGATGTCAAACCCGAAGGCTGTCGGTCCGCGGTAATCGCGCGCCCACCAAAGTTTGGAGCAAAAGTAAAGAGTTTTGATGCTGTTGCGGCTTTGAAAATCCCTGGTGTCCTTAAAGTCGCCCAAGTAAAATCTGGTGTCGCCGTCATTGGGGAAAACCATTGGGCGGCCAGTAAAGGTCGCGATGCACTATCAATTGTCTGGGACTACGCTGAAGCTGAAACGCGCTCTACAGCTGACTTGTTTGCGATGTACAAAGAAAAAGCTTCAAAGCCGGGTACTTTTAGCGTCGAAAAGCGTGGTGACGCCGCTGCTGGTCTAGCGTCGGCGGCAAAGGTCATTGAAGCGGTGTTTGAGTTTCCTTTTCTTGCCCACGCCACGATGGAGCCAATGAACGCTGTCGCTAAGGTCAGTGGCTTAGGCGCTGAAATCTGGACTGGGTCCCAAGCGCAGACCTTTGACCTGATTAATACAGCCTCTGCTGCGGGTGTGCTACCTACCAATATCAAGATCAATATGTTGCCTTCGGGTGGAAGCTTTGGTCGCCGAGCCGTACCAGATTCTGACTTTGTGGTAGACGCTGTTTATTGCGCCAAGGCGATGAAGGACGGCTTGCCCGTTTCCATGCAATGGTCCCGCGAAGACGATATAATGGCAGGGCGATATCGGCCGATGACTGTTCACCATGTTAAAGTTGGGCTGGACGCACAGGGCAAGATTGTTGCGTGGCAACAAAGTACGATTTCCCAATCCATCATGGCGGGCACGCCGGTGGCTTCAAAAGATAAGGCAGATAGTTCGATCATCGAGGGCATTGCAGAATCGCCCATGATCAAGGCAGTCCCCAATCTTGATGTTACCGCAAGCCACGGCGAAATCGGGGTTCCGGTATTATGGTGGCGGTCGGTTGGTCATACTCATACCGCCTACGTTCTGGAACATATGTTGGAATTATGCGCCAAAGAAGCAGGCGTAGACTCAGTTGCTTATCGCCGGACAGTTTATAAGGATTCGCCTCGTCATTTGGCCGCCCTCAATTTGGCAGTTGAAAAGTCTGGCTATCCTGCCCGTTTACCCGCCGGGCGCGCTTATGGTGTAGCGGTACATGAGAGCTTTAAGTCTGTCGTGGCGCAGATCGCAGAAGTTTCAATCGTTGAGGGTGTGCCAAAAGTGCATAAGGTAACGGTAGGCTTTGACTGCGGTATCGCTGTGTTGCCAGATCAAGTCCGCGCGCAATCAGAAGGCGGTTTGGGCTATGGCTTGGGTGCGGTGCTTTACAGCCAAATCACCCTCAAAGATGGAGAAGTTGAGCAAAAAAACTTCGATACCTATGAGACGCTGCGGATGGCCGACATGCCAATCGTAGAAACCCATATTGTGCCATCCAACAATGCACCTTCAGGTGTCGGAGAGCCAGGCACCCCTGTTATTGGCCCAGCGGTTGCTAATGCGGTGTTGAAGCTAACCGGCAAACCCACGTTCAAGCTGCCGTTCAAACAAGCCTGATGAACGTGCTAGACGATACATTTGCAGCATCGGCATCAGCGTTGCTGGGCAAATTGCCTCCAACACTGACCGACCCCTATGGTCGCGATGTTAGCTATCTGAGGGTTTCGGTAACTGATAGATGCGATCTTCGGTGCATCTATTGCATGTCCGAGCACATGCAGTTTTCGCCACGCCCAGATGTTCTGAGTTTGGAAGAATTGGACCGCGTTTGCTCAACCTTCATTAAACTGGGTGTCCGCCGATTGCGTTTAACAGGTGGCGAGCCCTTGATGAGGCGAGACTTTATGGCGCTGGTCACGTCACTATCGCGGCATTTGCGCGACGGGTCTCTCGACGAACTAACTCTCACAACCAACGCTACCCAACTTGCTAAACATGCTGCCGAGCTTGCCTCTCTTGGCATTAAACGGATCAATGTGTCTTTAGACACGCTTGATCCAGCGCGATTTGCTGCCATTACGCGGCGGGATCGATTGGATGATGTACTTGCTGGTATTGAGGCAGCAGCAGCAGCGGGGATTGCCATCAAGATTAACACTGTCGCCCTCGCGTATGATAATCGTCACGAACTCCCCGATCTCATCACATGGGCGCACAGGCAAGGCCATGATATTACGTTGATCGAAACCATGCCCTTGGGGGAAATAGGTACTGATCGTAGCGACCAATATGTCAGCCTCAAAGACGTGCGTCAGGAACTTGAGAGTTTTTGGACGTTGCGTGATGTACCCATTCGAACGGGCGGCCCCGCGCGCTACATTGATATCGCGGAAACAGGTGGTCGCTTAGGTTTCATCACCCCGCTAAGCCATAATTTTTGCGAGAGTTGTAATCGTGTCAGGCTCACATGTACTGGCCAATTGTTTATGTGCTTGGGACAAGACGACGCTGCGGACTTGCGAGCGCCTTTGCGGGCTAGCGCCGACAACCTAGCCCTTACAAAGGCAATCAAAGCGGCAATCGAGCGCAAACCACTAGGGCATGATTTCTCTGTTGAGCGCCTTAATGCACCCAATTTGGCGCGCCACATGTCGGTGACCGGGGGCTGAAATGGCAAACATTCTCTATTTCGGAAAGTTGACCGATCTTGCAGGGTGTAGCCGCGACACGTTTGATGGCGCTGCAACCTTGTCGCAAATTATTGGCCACTTGAGCCGCCAGAATGCGCCGCTTGGAACGGCTTTAATCGATCGCTCGACACGCGCCGCCATCAATCTTAACCTGGTTGAATATGGTCAAGACCCGCTGGTTCAAAGCGATGATGAGTTGGCCTTTATGCCCCCGGTAAGCGGCGGTTAGAAGTGACTTTTTTAGCCAATAGCGACGCCTTATTTTGGTTGATTGGGGCGATGGCGCTTGCTGCTGCTCTTTATTCCTCTGTCGGGCACGGAGGCGCTTCGGCCTATCTGGCACTGATGGCGCTATTTGCTGTCACCCCCGAAGCCATGCGGCCAACGGCTCTGGTTTTGAACATCTGTGTCGCCAGCATTGGTGCCGTGCGTTATGTCAGGTCGGGCCAATTTGATTGGCATGTCTTCTGGCCGTTTGCCTTGGTGGCGATCCCTGCGGCTTTTCTAGCTGGGCGTGTGCATTTGCCGCCGGAAATCTACCGGCCACTTCTCGGCATTATCCTCATCGCTGCAGCGATTCGCTATTTATTTTTGCCAAATCTCGACCTCAGCAAGCCAATCGTTAGACCTAAACTGCGCGTTGCTTTGCCTGCAGGTGGTACGCTGGGGGCACTCGCCGGGCTTACCGGAACAGGCGGCGGGATATTCCTATCGCCGCTGCTTGTATTTATGGGCTGGGCAGATGCTAAGGCTGCTGCCGGAATCGCGGCTTTATTTATCTTGGTCAATTCCTCTGCTGGACTGGCGGGTCGTTGGACTTCATTACAACAATTACCATCAGAATTACCCCTCCTGATTGGTGCAACAATCATTGGAGCGTTAGTAGGCACAAGTGCAAACCTTAAACTATTTTCACGAGACCTCTTGCTGCGCGTGCTAGGCATTGTGTTGATGATTGCAGGTATGTCTTTGGTCTTGGGTTTGTAGCATAAGGCATATATGGCACACCTACGACTGACTCCGTTTGATCCCCAAGCCGAGCTTTCTGCCTTTACTAGAAGACGCACTGACGCGGGTGCTTTGGCCAGCTTTGTTGGGATTGTGCGCGGCCAGAATGAGCAAGTAAAGCATCTGAAACTAGAGTGCTATCCGGCCTTTACCCAAATCGTCTTGGATAAGATTGAAGCGGAAGGACAAGCGCGATTTGATGTGTTGGCAACCTTAGTAATCCACCGCGCAGGAATGTTAGGCGTGGGCGAACCTATTGTACTAGTCGGCGCACTCAGCCACCACCGCAAAGCAGCGCTGGCCTGTGTTGATTATTTGATGGACCATCTCAAAACGCAAGCACCTTTTTGGAAACAAGAGATTGGTGAAAATCAAACCACGTGGATAGAACCACGATCACAAGACTATCAGGCGCGTCAAAATTGGGACCAAGAGACATGAGTGACTTTAACAGAATTTCACTACCACCGCGCGGGGGTAAACTCGTCGAAACCTTGGCATTCACGCCTGTTCGCATCGCCATCCTGACGATCTCTGACACGCGTGACGAAGAGAGCGATACTAGCGGCAGCATATTGTGCGAGCGTGTCGTTAAAGACGGTCACGAGCTGGCGGCGCGAACAATCGTGCCCGACGATATCGTGGCCATACAGGACCTCGTGCGCGACTGGATCGGGAACCCACAGATTGACGTGATTATTACAACGGGCGGCACCGGACTAACGGGGCGCGACGTCACACCAGAAGCCTTGCGTCCTCTTTTCGACAAAGAAATCGACGGCTTTGGCGTTGTTTGGCATATGGTGAGCTTTGCCAGTGTGGGCCTGTCTACATTACAATCGCGCGCGTGCGCGGGCTTAGCGGCGGGAACTTTTATTTTTGCTTTGCCGGGCTCAAACGGCGCTTGCAAAGATGGTTGGGACCAAATCATTCGGTGGCAGCTTGATAGTCGTCACAAGCCCTGCAACATGGTGGAGTTGATGCCACGCCTACTCGAACGTTAAGGCGCTTTTGCTATGAGTCCCAAACTCACACATATGGATGATACCGGCCAACCCAGAATGGTCGATGTCTCTGGCAAGGCCATCACGGCTCGGCTGGCTATGGCCCAAGGCCGTGTTCGAATGAGCCAAGTGGCCTTTGATCTGGCACTTGGAGGACACAATAAGAAAGGTGATGTTCGCATAGTGGCCCAGCTTGCGGGCATTATGGCGGGCAAGAAAACGTCCGATCTTATTCCGCTTTGCCATCCTTTGCCCTTGACGTCATTGAACGTAGAAATTGTTCCAGATGCCGCGACGCTGTCCTTGGCCGTCACAGCAACGGCGAAAACCAATGGTCAAACGGGCGTCGAGATGGAGGCATTAACCGCGGTCAGCGTCGCCTGTTTGACGATTTACGATATGCTCAAAGCGGTCGATCAGACGATGGTAATTGACGGGGTAAGCCTAATTGAGAAGCGCGGTGGCAAGTCTGATCTCAATCGCGACGCCTTCAAAGAGGTCGATTAGCATGGCAGACTTATCGCTCAAAAACGCAACATCGGATGCTGCGCGCGCCGCGATGCTTGACTGTCTGACGCCTCTGCCAACAATTACTGTAAGCCTTGATCAGGCGCTTGGACAAACCCTGAGACAAGACATTGTGGCCGCCCGTGACCAGCCCCCTTTTGCGGCCTCCGCGATGGATGGTTACGCCGTGCGCAGTGCCGATACGCCCGCCACTTTGGACCTTATCGGCCAATCCGCTGCCGGCGCTGGATTTGTTGGCACGCTTGGTCACGGCCAATGTGTTCGCATATTCACGGGTGCGCCTATTCCCGAAGGTGGCGATAGTGTGGTTATTCAGGAAGATGTGACGGTTTCAAGCAACCAAGTCACCGTCCCACATACCCGCCTTGGCCAGCATGTGCGTGAGCGCGGTGTTGATTTTCGCCAAGGCGATATGCTGCTAAAGCAGGGCCAACCTCTTGATCCGATTGGGTTAGCGCTTATCGCCGCAACCGGGGCAAGTCATGTTCGTATCGCGCGAAGGCCTATCATAGTCTTGATGTCGGGTGGGGATGAAATTGTCTCCCCCGGCGAAAAACCAGGCCCCTTTGATGTGTTTGACTCCATCAGCACAGGCCTATCCGCTTTGGTCCAAAGCTGGGGCGGCCAAGCGATAGTCTTATTGCCCCGCCGCGATAGCATTGAAGCCTTACAAGAGGGCTTTGGTGAAGCGTTTGCACAAGCAGATCTAGTTGTTACGGTTGGTGGCGCGTCCGTTGGTGATCGTGATTTGATGAAGCCCGCACTGGCGGCATTTGATCCGATTTTTCGCGTCGATAAAATAGCACTGCGTCCGGGTAAGCCCGCGTGGTACGCGACGACAAAGGCGGCACCTGTGCTAGGATTACCCGGCAATCCAGCGTCGGCTTTGGTGTGTGCATATTTGTTTTTAAGGCCCTGTATGGCCGTACTGGCGAACCAAAGTTCACCCGCCTTCCCGGCTTTCAAATACGCTAAATTGTCGAGAACCCTGCCCGCCAACGGCCCACGTGAACATTATCTTCGCGCTGTAATCCATGTCGATGACACAGGCCAAAACTGGATCAGTCCTTGTGAAGACCAAGATTCGTCGCTTTTAAGCGTCTTCCAAACTGCCAACGCGTTGGTGAGGTTACCGCCAAATCAGGCGAGTTTGGGCGTAGGGGACGTGGTCGAATTTATGAGCTTAAATCGCGACACTCAAATCAACTCAAAGCCTCACAATCACATTCACGAAAAGTCTTGCTCATGATCAAAATCGCGCAAGATATTTGGATCAAGCGTATCCAAAAGTATCACGTCTTGTTGGTGTGCCAATAGCAGTTTTTTAGC
>JBEINE010000230.1:0-3730 GCA_040378245.1 Hyphomonadaceae bacterium
GCGCAACCTAGTTCTAAAGGAACCAGGCGCGCTCTATCAAATACCTCGACGCGCAACCTGGTTCCAAAGGAACCAGACGCGCTCTGGCGCAGGGCCCTCTGTTGCGGTAACTTTTGGCACCGGCCCATAAACCAAAAATACAGCTTTCTGTTGCTGAGTTGGGACCTTGTCAGCTATGAACCAACTTCAAGCTCGGGCGTCCTATATCTTATGATTCCTCACGCGGTCGTCAGTGCAGCAAAAAGAGGCGAGCCTACATGATCCAATCGTCTGTCTTTCAAAGAGCCGGCCACGGTTTCATCGAATACAGAAACCGTTTAGCCTTGGTTCTCAAATCAAAGTTCGGAAGCCAACTCCACTTCCTCAGGGGGCAAACGCGCTTTAGGCGTCAGGCAAGCATCGTGGGCTTGGCTTTGTTAATGGGATGCGCATCAAGTCCCGCAGCGATGGATCGTGATGGACAGCCCCAGGCTAAAAGTCTCGGCGGCGAAATGCAGGCGGCCGCTGGAGATGCCGTGAGCCAACCTTTGCGCGATTTTGGTCTGATGAAAAAGAAAATTCCCTACGCTCTGTCGCGCATTGCCGATCCTTATGCCCAACCCTCAGGACCGGGCTGTGCCTGGATCACCCACGAATTGAGCCAATTGAGTGCGGCCTTAGGAGCCGACGTTGCCGTGAAGCCCGTGCCTGACCAACCCACGACTTCTGAGACGGGTTCAAGCATTGCGGTGGATGCCGCTGGAGATTTGATCCGGGGCGCAGGGTCTGGCCTCATCCCGGGTCTCTCCATTATCCGACAGATAAGCGGCGCGTCCAAATCGGATCGGCTTTATGCCGCCGCCCTCGAACGCGGCATGATCCGTCGCGCCTATCTCACGGGTCTGTCGCAGGCACGGGGCTGCTCTTAACTGACACCCCAGCGCGATCTGAGGTCTTGGCGCAGCTGTTCGAAGCGATTTTGGGTGATCGATGCGCGGATCTCCGCCATCAGGGCCTGATAAAACGCTATATTGTGCCAAGATAACAATGTTTGGCCCAGCATTTCTTGAGCCTTGAACAAATGATGTAGATAGGCTTTTGACCAGTGCGAACTGGCTGGGCAATCACTGGTTGGATCGAGGGGTTCGCCGTCTTCGGCAAAGCGCGCATTTTTGATATTGATCGGGCCATCCCACGTCCACGCCTGACCGTGTCGTCCGGCGCGCGTCGGCAATACACAGTCAAACATATCAACGCCGCGTGCCACTGATTCCACGATATCAATCGGTTTGCCGACGCCCATGAGATAGCGAGGGCGGTCGTGGGGCAAGTGGGGAATGGTTACATCAAGGGTCTCGCACATGACTTTATGGCCCTCCCCCACCGCGAGACCGCCAATGGCATAACCGTCAAATCCAATTTCACACAAAGCCAGTGCTGATCGTTCCCTAAGATCTGGAAAAACCGAACCTTGAACAATGCCAAACAGGGCTTGACGCTCTCGTGTGCCGCCAAAAGCGGCTTTGCTGCGCGCGCCCCAACGCGCCGACAAGTCCAACGACGTGCGCGCCTCATCATGACTGGAGCCAAAGGTGGTGCATTCATCCAATTGCATGACGATGTCTGAGCCGATGAGGTCGGCTTGCAATTCAATACTGCGTTCAGGTGTTAGCATGTGTTTGGAGCCATCGATGTGGCTACGAAACTCAACCCCCGCTTCGCTCATTCTACGCAAGCCAGCCAAAGACCAAACCTGAAAGCCGCCCGAATCGGTCAGGATTGGCTTATCCCAGTCCATGAATCGATGCAGGCCGCCCAGACGGGCCAAGCGCTCACCACCCGGCCGCAGCATCAAATGATAGGTGTTGCCCAAAATCACATCAGCACCGGTGGACTTCACCTGATCATTGGTCATGGCTTTAACGGTCGCGGCGGTTCCCACTGGCATAAAGGCCGGCGTCCGGATAGGTCCACGCGATGTGGTTAGGACGCCCGTTCTGGCGGCACCATCGGTGGCATGAAGGTCGAAAGGAAAACTCATGCCCCGCCCCCAGAAAGTTTGGGTTTCCACAGCAGGCTGGCATCGCCATAAGAGTAAAAGCGATACTTCTGCGCAATAGCATGGGCATAAAGCGTCCGCATCGCCTCAAACCCGATGAGCGATGCCACCAACATGAGCAAAGTGGATTTGGGCAAGTGGAAATTGGTCATCAAGCCATCAATGGCTTTAAACTGATAACCCGGTGTTATGAAAATTGACGTTTCGCCACTGCCCGATTGAATGGATCCATCGCTAGCGGCAACGCTTTCCAAAGTACGCAAGGAGGTTGTCCCTACGGCAATGATACGTCTACCCTGCGCCTTCGCACGATTAAGAGCATTGGCCGTGGCTTCGCTCACCTCATAAGTCTCAGAGTGCATGACATGGTCAGCGATGGCATCAACTTTGACGGGCAGGAATGTGCCCGCGCCCACATGAAGGGTCACCCATGCCCGCTCGACGCCCGCCCGATCCAATGCCGCCATGACGGCATCGGTAAAGTGTAGCCCGGCCGTTGGCGTCGCCACAGACCCCTCAGTACGGGCATAGATTGTTTGATAATCGTCGTGGTCTTGGCTGTCAGTCGGTCGTTTTCGAGCAATATAGGGAGGGAGCGGCATCATTCCGACCTGGGCGATCGCTTGATCAAGGGCTGGACCTGCGCGATTAAAGCGCAGGGTCAACTCACCGCCTTCCCCTTTAGCCTCTATGACCGCTTCCAATCCCGCGCCGAAAAACAGGACCTCCCCGATAGCGAGGCGCTTTGCCGGACGACCAAACGCCTTCCACACATCGACCGATACCTTCTGGTGCAAATTGATATCGACAGCCATATCAGGGGATCCCGACAACCGGCCGGGACGGCGCGCCTTCAAGGCGGCGGAGATCGTCCGCGTGTCGTTGAAGACAAGTACGTCCCCGGCCCTGAGTAAATCCGCCAAACCAGACACGCGCTTATCGACCAAATCAGTGCCATCGCACACAAGCAGACGCGCCGCATCACGCGGCACGGCTGGCCGTAGCGCGATCAGCTCTTCAGGCAGTATGAAATCAAAATCCTCAACGCGCATTGCAGACCTGTCAGGCGCCGCTATGACCTTTAGACGTCTGCGGCCACTTTCATCGAGATAATTTTGCCGGGCGTGCGCGGTGGCTCACCCTTTGGCAGCGCATGAACTGCTGCCATCCCGTCGCTCACGATACCCCAAGCGGTATATTGCCGATCAAGGAAGGTCGCATCGTCCAGGCAGATAAAGAATTGGCTGTTGGCGGAATTGGGTAACGAGGAGCGCGCCATCGAACACACGCCCTCAACATGGGGCTCCGCGTTAAACTCAGCCTTCAGATCAGGCTTTTTGGAGCCACCCGTCCCGCGCCCAAGTGGGCATCCACCTTGAGCCATGAAACCATCGATGACACGGTGGAACACAATGCCATCATAAAAGCCTTCTCGGGCCAATTCCTTAATCCGGGCAACATGGCCGGGCGCTAAGTCGGGCCGCAAATCGATCGTGACTGTGCCGGTATCGAGTTCAAGGATCAGGGTATTTTCAAGGTCTTGGCTCATGGTCGCTCTCCAAATGTCGGGCAGCTTTAGACGTTTGGTGGGGCGGGGAAAAGGATTAAAGGCGGCAACGGCTATTTGCAGCTACTTTTTGCTGACATTTGTCTAGGGTCTGTCCCGCTTTTTTGAATCAAAAAAGCGGGATA
>JBEINE010000197.1:0-4898 GCA_040378245.1 Hyphomonadaceae bacterium
TGACCCAATCTAAGATGAAGCCCGCAGAAGTCGCTTTTGTTGGCGGCCACGGCCTGACGGTCTTGCACCGCCCAGATCTCGGACGTACACGGCAATTGTTGGATGGGCCAGCGTTGGCAAAGGCCGTCGAGATCGACGTTGTCTATGATTTCCGCGCCGCCGATATGGTCGCGGGCGGGCAGGGCGCGCCACTGGCCCCGATTTATCACGCCGCCATCCTTGCCAAAGCCAGATTTGACCCGCCATGCGCTATCCTAAACCTCGGCGGGGTCGCCAATGTGACATGGTGGGGCGGGGGGGTGGAGCTTGCCGCCTTTGATACCGGCCCTGCCAATGGCCCCGTGAATGAATGGATCGAGGCGCATGGGCAGGGCAGCTATGACAAGGACGGCGCGATCGCTGCACGGGGTCGGGTTCATGAAGGCCGCTTGCTTGAAATTCTCGATCACCCTTGGTTTGATGCGCCATATCCAAAGTCGCTTGATCGCTATGACTTTGACGCGGGCTTAGTGCGTGGTCTGTCGTTAGAAGACGGTGCGGCAACTTTAACAGCGCTTGTTGGTGCCAGCCTCAATCTGGCCCTTGGCCTCCTGCCATCACGGCCAAAGACGCTGATTGTGGCCGGCGGAGGGCGCAAAAACCCCGTGATGATGGGCGATATTGAGGCACGCTGCGGGGTCACTTTGGTTGATGCGGACAAGGTGGGCCTGCGCGGCGATGCCGTGGAGGCGGAGTGCTTTGCGCTTTTAGCTGTGCGCAGCGCAAGGGGCTTGCCACTGAGCTTTCCGGCTACGACCGGTGTGAAGGAGCCGGTTACGGGTGGGGTATTGGCGCGGGCCTAGCGCGAAAGTCTGTCTTCCCCGACAAGCGCAGCGCAGATCGGGCACCTTCATATGTGAGCGCCAAAAAGCATGAGTTCCCCAGTCTGCACGCCGTTACGCGACGTTTGTCAGGGATGACACGTCTCGGCTTATCCGCTAAGTCATCGACAACCGCCTTTTGAAATTGTGAAAAGAACCCCTTATGAGCGTCCTTAGCCCCCTCATGACCGTGATGATCGCCGCCGCACGCAAAGCTGGCAAAGCTATCACGCGCGATTTTGGTGAAGTCGAGAACTTGCAGCTTGCCAAAAAAGGCCCATCTGACTTTGTGACGGCGGCTGATTTGAAAACCGAGAAAATCCTGTTTGAAGAGCTGACTAAAGCCCGCCCCGGCTATGGGTTTTTAGGCGAAGAAAGAGGTTGGGAGGAGGGTACCGACAAGACCAATCGCTGGATTGTCGACCCCATAGACGGCACAACGAACTTCGTCCATGCCATTCCTCATCTGGCGATTTCTGTGGCTTTGGAGCGAGAGGGGCGGTTAGTGGCGGGTGTGATTTTCAATCCGATTACAGATGATCTATACTGGGCTGAAACGGGCAAAGGCGCGTTCCACAATGATAAACGAATGCGTGTTGCCGGCCGCAAAACGCTGGGGGACTGCGTTTTAGCGACGGGTATTCCTTTTCAGGGCAAGCCCGGCCACAGCCGCATGTTCAAGGAATTGCATCAGTTTACCCAGCGTGTTGCAGGCATCCGCCGCTTTGGCTCGGCCGCTTTGGACTTGGCTTATGTCGCCGCTGGTCGGTTTGACGGCTATTGGGAACATGATTTGAAACTTTGGGACATTGCAGCTGGGGTTGTTCTCGTGCGCGAGGCTGGCGGGCAGTGCGCAGAGATATATGGTGGGGATTTTATGGAGACTGGCTCTATCGTGGCCGGCAATCAAAAGATTTCTGAATTGATGCTCGAGCATCTGGCCGCCGCCAAGGCCTGATCTGTGACCAGGCTAGAGGCCGACGCGCTTTAGGATTGCCGAATAAGCCAGTATAGGCTTACCAGCTTGAGAGATAAGGCCGCGCATAAAGATCATCGTCCTAGTTTCACGGATGATCTCGCCGTGCGATTGCAGCAGGTGTCCGACTTTAGCCCCACCGACAAATTGGCTCTCAAACTGCATGGTGACACAGGGGTTCGTGCTGACTTGATCATGGGCGTGGGCAAATAAGGCAAAATCAGCAAAGGTCATCAGCGCCCCGCCATGAATATTACCCATTCCATTGGCATGGTGCGCAACAGGCATAAACGCGCATTCATAGCCGCCTTGGGGCTGCGGCCGCATGTAAAAGGGACCTGTCATGGTCTCAAAAGGGTCTGACCCATTGCCCCATGTTAACCAGCCTGCAAAATCACCGTCAGTCACGAGGGCGGGTTTGGCATAAGTATTCTCGCTCATAGACTGTTTCTTTTCTGGTTAGCGCTCTCGTCATGGTCTGCGGTGTGGTCTTAAACTGAGCCTTTACGAAAGCAAGACTTAGACCCCAAGGAGCGCCCAGATGGTTAGCGACCCAGATTCCACGCAAGAGCTTGTTGATATGGTCGCGCGTTTCGTGAGCGAGAAATTGCGACCGATCGAAAGTCAGGTCTCTGAGGACGATAGCATACCAGATAGCATCATTGCCCAGATGAAGGCCTTGGGGCTTTACGGACTGTCGATCCCTGAGGCCTATGGTGGGTTGGCGTTATCAATGACCGCCGAATGTCGGGTGGCATTTGAATTGGGCCGGACGAGCCCAGCGTTTCGCTCGTGTTTTGGCACCAATGTCGGGATTGGGTCGCAGGGTCTCGTCATGTTTGGAACCGATGCGCAAAAAGCGAAATATTTACCGAGCATTGCCAGCGGCGAGATTGTGACAAGTTTTTGCTTAACAGAGGCCGAAGCTGGTTCTGATTCGGCGGCTGTCCAAACTTCGGCCATAAGAGACGGCGACCATTATGTCTTAAACGGGTCAAAGCGCTATATCACAAACGCCAATAAGGCGGGGCTTTTTACCGTTATGGCGCGCACCGATTCTAGGATCCAAGGCGCGCGTGGCGTCAGTGCTTTTCTGGTTGAGCGCGACAGCGTTGGGCTTTCAGTCGGCAAGCCCGAAAAGAAAATGGGGCAGCAGGGTGCCCATATTTGCGATGTCTATTTCGATCAGGTGCGCGTTCCCGCTGGCAACCGGCTGGGCGAGGAAGGCGAAGGGTTCAAAGTTGCGATGCAAGTCCTCGATCGAGGGCGGTTGCATATTGCCTCTGTCTGCGTTGGTGTCGCCGAACGACTGATGAGTGATAGTGTGGCCTATGCGTTAGAACGCCAGCAATTTGGCAAACCCATTGCCGAGCATCAGTTGATACAAGCCATGCTGGCCGATTGCCAGACAGAGGCCTATGCCGCGCGCTGTATGGTGCTTGATGCGGCGCACCGGCTTGACGCCGGCAAGTCCATCACTTTGGAGGCTGCGGCGGCAAAATATTTTGCCTCTGAAATGGTTGGGCGAGTGGCCGATAAGGCTGTTCAGATATTTGGTGGTGCTGGCTATGTCGCAGATTATGGAATCGAGCGATTCTACCGCGATGTTCGGATCTTTCGAATATACGAAGGCACAAGCCAAATTCAACAATTGGTGATTGCGCGCGAAATGATCAAGTCGGCGCGCAAGTGAAGCTTAGCAGGTGAGACTTTACTGATGACCTTGTATCCATGACACCCGAGCAAGCTATCCTCGACCTTGTCGCATCGGCAAAGCCTGGACGCACCATTCATCCCACTGACGCCGCGCGCTATATGTATCAGGGTAAAGCCCCTGATGGTTGGCGCGAAAAAATGACAGCCGTGCGTCACGCCGCCATTCATCTTGCACGGCAAGGCCAGATATCGCTTTACCGGAAAGGCAAAATAGCCGATCCAAATGGGCTCAAGGGGGTCTATCGGATAGGGGTGGTTGGGTCGACAACGTCAACTCCCGTGCCTGAAAACTAGAGCGCGCGTCTGGTTCTAAAAGAACCAGATGCGCTTTAATCAAGGCATGGGCGCGCCGCGCGACGCCACCAATATTTCATACCATTCTTCGCGGCTTAGGTTTATCCCAGCAACCTCAAGGGTCTCCAAAATCCGCTCACGATTCTGCGTGCCAACTAAGGGGATCGGCCGTGCAGGATGGGCCAGCACCCAAGCATAAGCGATGCTGGCGCGTGATACATTATGACGTTTTGCGCTGATATCGAGTTGATTGGCGACGCGGTTAGCCAGCTTGTCTTCTCCTGGAACGGCCAACCGCCCACCGCCCAAAGGCGACCAAGCCAAAACCGCAGCACCGGTTTCCAGTGCCAAGTCCAAAGTGCCATCTGTCAAAGCGTCAAGGGCCAAAGGCGAATATTCCGGCTGATAGCTCGCCAGCGGAAAGTCTAAATGAGCCTGAAGGGCGCGGGTTTGTGCGGGGGTATAGTTAGAGACACCAAAGGCCCGAACTTTACCCGATTGCTTTAAGACATCAAACGCCCCTGCGATCTCTTCGGGATGGGCCAAAAGATCGGGGCGGTGGATTTGCCAAAGGTCAATCATATCAGTCTTGAGGCGCCTTAAGGAGGCCTCACAGGCGGAAATGAGATAATCTTTTGACGAATTATAAGGCGTTGGCGGGGTAATGCCGCCTTTGCTGGCCAAGATCATCCGCGCACGAAGGCTGGGGTCCTGCGCAAATACGTGCCCTAACAGCGCCTCAGCATCGCCAAAGCCGCTCAAGCCTTTAAAGCCATAAATATCTGCCGTATCAAAGAAATTGATTCCAGCTTCAAAAACAACCTCGATAAGGCGACGCGCGGCGGCAATGTCGATACCAGCAAATCGCCACATCCCCCATCCCAGTGGCGAGACCATCAGATCAGTCTGGCCCAATGGGCGAAGGTGCGCGTGGTTCGCGATCATATGACGAGCCTCATGTTGAGCGATGGGTTGGCGAGGGGCCGATATTCGGTGTCTTAGCCTAGTTTCACCGCGATGGAAAAGCCTGATTGAGCCAAGCTTTCATAACA
>JBEINE010000266.1:0-2787 GCA_040378245.1 Hyphomonadaceae bacterium
GTCATAGGCGGGGTTCTTGAGGAGATGGCCGACTGGCAAGGGGTTGCCGTCGGACCCATATAAATAGGCCATGGCATCAGGTGTCGGTTGACCAAAACGCTTTAACGCGCCTGCGACTCCGTTAAAGCGGGGCGAGATGGGGAATCCTTCGTTGGCCAGTTTAATGGCTGGCTGCCACGCGCGCGCCCATGGCAATTTGCCATGGTCCTGCCAAGCCATATGCAACATGGCCACAGCACCGGGAACGCCTTGCGACCGGCCAGAGGTGACAGCCGTCCAAAACGGTAGGGGCTTGCCAGCTTCATCAAGGAATAAACGCTCAGTAGCCCCCGCGGGCGCCACTTCGCGACCATCATAGGCCATGACATCACCGGTCTTGGCGTCATAATGGAGCATGAATGCCCCCCCGCCAATCCCGCTCGATTGGGGCTCAACCAGCCCTAACGCTGCCTGAACCGCGATGGCAGCGTCAGTCGCCGAGCCGCCAGCGCGCAAGACCTCAAGACCCGCCTCTACGGCCAGTGGATTGGCAGCGGCGATCATCGCCCCTTTTGTCCACACCCCAGCGGGCTTGGCTTCAATCGTGGCCGAACTTGGCGCTGTGGGAGGCGGCAGCGTGGCACATGAAACCAAGGCAAAAGCCAAGCTGATGGCTAAAAATCGACGCATAATGAACTCCCCGAAAAAACGAGGTTCACCTTAGTCCTTTGCACGCTCGACGTAAGAGCCATCTTCAGTCAAAACCACAATACGGGTTCCCGCTGCTATATAAGGAGGCACCATGGTGCGCACACCATTGGAAAGCTTGGCTGGTTTATAGGATGACGAGGCCGTCTGGCCCTTCATGCTAGGCTCGGTGTCGATAATCTCAAGCGTCACTCGGGTTGGCAACACTGCCGCAAGTGGCGTGTCATTATAGATGGTCAGGAACACTTCCATGTTTTCCTGCAGATAAGCGGCGTCTTCGCCCAAGACATCATAGGGCACCATAACCTGCTCAAAATTCTCTGGGTTCATAAAGATATGGGCCTCACCATCATCATAAAGATAAGTGAATTTGCTTTCCTCAACGAATGCCTTCTCGACTTGATCGGTAGTCTTGAAGCGCTCGGTCATCTTGATGCCATCGGTAATGCGCCGCATTTCGACCTGGGTCACCGGCGTTCCTTTGCCCGGATGGATGTTTTGAGTGGTGAGAATGACATAGAGGCGATTGTCGGAATGTTCGACAACATTACCTTTGCGCAAACTAGACGCGATGACCTTGACCATGAGAAGGAGACTTTCAAAATTGTGAGGTGGTAAGCTGAACGCCGCCTTCTAGCGCGTGCCGACCAATCCGCCAAATGGGCGATGCAGGCGGTCGGTATCGAGGTCTCAGGCTAAGGCAAAACCGCCGATCAAACGACACCCATCGGGCAGAGGCGTGCCAGGCGCCATAAACTCACCAATGGCGACAAGCTCTAGATCCCCACTTTGGGCCAGAACGCCGCCTTCTATCGCGCCTATCGGCCCTGCGATCAGGGAAATGTCGTCACCCGCTTGTGTGACGGGTTGTGTGGCGATCAGAAGCGCCTCAGCGTCGCCGCCGCAAAGGGGGCTGGCTGCGCAAACAAAAAGGTTTGAGTAAGCCGGTGCCATCATGGCCACCCACCAATCATCGTCTGTGGGCCATGGTAGCACAGCAATCGCGTTGGGATTTTGGACGACGGCATCTAAGGCCTGCAACGCACTGGCAAAAACGCTCGGCCTTGTGCCCACGCTGAAAGCCGCTTTCGCAGCCTCTTGCGCTTGTGCGACCGTGACAATCGCCAAACCGCCTTGCGCAACCAGATTGGCACTCATCAAGGCCCGCCAAATGCGAAAGGCCAACTCTGGGTTGAGGCTGGCCTGCGCGCGCATCACCGTGCGCAAAATCTCAACTTCACGCGCAGGTCGCCAACCAAAAGCCTGATCGCCCGCCGCCCGCTTGGCTGCCGCAACACGTCCCGAAAGGCCGCAACGCTGCGCGATTAAATCGGCCAATTGGCTGTCAATAGCATCAATCTGGCGGCGCACATCGCTGATGTCGTCAATCGTGGGTTTAGAAAGGCGCGGTGCAAGGCGAGTCATAAGCGGACCATGGTGAAACTTCGCCCTTTAAGCAAGACCCTTTAACCCGATGCAGCGCAAGCCTTCCCAGCGCCTAGGCCCCCGCGCTATTGGCAGTGCAATTGGAGCCATTCTCATGTCCCTTGCCCGAAATACGCTTGTGCAGGCTGGCTTCACCATGGTGTCGCGGCTACTGGGCTATGCCCGCGACCGGGCGATTTCCAACATGTTGGGCGCGGGCTGGATTGGCGACGCCTTCGCCACCGCCCAGACTTTCCCCAATCTGTTTCGGCGCATTTTGGCAGAGGGCGCATTCAGCCAAGCCTTTGTGCCCGCCTATGCCCGCACAAAGACCCAAATGGGCGACGACCATGCTGTAGATGTGGCAAGCGATGCTTTGTCGGTTTTGACTTTGGTGTCGGCCATTGTGACAATCGCCTGCCAGCTTGGCATGCCTTGGATCATGCTACTCATGCATGGGGGCTACGCGGATCAGCCCGTGCCCTTTGGTCTTGCTATCTTTTTGACGCAACTGACCATGCCCTATCTGGTCGGCATGGCGTTGAGCTCGCTGTTTTCAGGCGTGTTGAATACAGCAGGCAAGTTCGCGCTATCGGCAGCGGCTCCATCGCTTCTCAACATCACCATTTTGCTGGCTGTACTACCCGCCACATCGCCACAGCAGGCCGCCATTAA
>JBEINE010000241.1:0-3475 GCA_040378245.1 Hyphomonadaceae bacterium
CCCTCCCCGCCCGAGAATTGGCAGAGCACATGATAGGGTTTGTTGAAGAGGATGAGGCGCGGCATTTGTTATAAGATAAGGCATCGGAGCGCGTAGCACGAGCTGCGCAGGCAATATCGGCAAAAAAGCGCAGCTAGTGCTGCCCGCTCCATCTTTGCCCCGCGCAGGGATCAGGTGAAGTACTACCATGCGGGGCCGCGGGTCGCGGCGAGCTCCGCATTAACGGCACCGCGAAGCGGCGCGCGCCATATCTGTCCCGAGGTAGCAAGGCGCTCCAAGTGCTGCGTCGAGGGCTGGACGTTGGATTACTAGATGGCTGGCACCAAATACCACCATGACGCTCTCTCGTGCATTCAGCCGCTGGACCATGAGTTTATGCAAAAACGTACTCCGAGCTTTTGATACGGCATAGGCAATTTTGTTGGTATCAAAAGGTCCGTCTGCCGTCGGGGCGGCTTCCTCGGTAGTAAAGCCTGAACCTATGGGCGTGCCGTTTGTCCGGAGATACCACATGGCCCAGTCTTCATAGGTGGAAAGGACGTTAGCCGATAGCGAAAGATCAGTCCGATTTTCCTCAAGCGCCGTATGAATAAGTGGGGCCAAGCGGGGATCGCCCGCGTCTTTCAGTTTCCGCTCTCTGATCCACTGCGGAATGGTCCGTAATACATAAAACCCCAAAAGGTCATCGGGGGAAAAGCCTTGACGAAGAACCTCTGCCTTTATGTCCAAGTCACTCGCCTCGCCGCCAATTACGCCTGCACCGATTTTTTGCGCACCCTCTACTGTCGGTACAACCTCACCACCAGAGACAAAACCGTCCTTGATCTCAGAATTTTTCTTCACATAGTCGAAGAGGCGCGGATTGTTCGTGCCCAACGAATTCGGGAAACCTTCTACGACGACAGTGTTCACTTGAAAATTCGAATACGAACCTCGGATTAGCTGAAACGTAAGACTTGAATTCTCATTTTCATGTTCCGCGCCAATGAAGACAAGCCGATTTGACCCTATTTTGTAAACTGCGGCGGCGGGACCGTCAGCTTGAGAATCACGAAGGCTGATCGTCCAAGGTTGCAACCTTTCTGGTACCGGTTGCAATGGCACCGACGTGCAGCCCGAAAGAATAAAAAGTAGGGTGATTAGTCTCATGCACCGAAATACCAACGGACCTTAGGGCGCGCAAGACCAATGCGCGCGCTAAGTCTATGTTTACGGTGATCTCGTCACTGTGCATGGCAAAACCTAAACAGTAAGACCCAAATCAACCCATTTACGCATGGCTTCGATCAAGCGGACAGTTGGATAAGCTTTAATGTCATCTTCAGAGGCACCGTGGGCCAGCTCGCGTTCGAAGTACCATTCCTGAAATGTTGCGTAGTTCGCCTGTATTCGCGAGGGCCTAATATCGTCAGCGCCGGCTTGTCTTACCAACCAATTCGAAACATGCCGGACAGCTTTTATATGATCGCCATTATGGCTTTCAATGTCCCAGCCCGATATGTCTGATAGCGACTTTTGGAAATCATACCTATTTGCCTCCAAAATAAGTATCGATTTATTGCAAAGTGGCTCTGCCCCAAATAATGACGCTCCATGATCGATACCAAGTTCGAACGGCATATTCATTCGTGAAAACTCACCGACGGACTTGGACTTGCAACGACTTAAATCATGGATTCCATATTTCGATGACCTAACCAAATCAACAATCCGAGCCAAACGCGGCGCGGCGCTGTTTGCATTCTCGGGTGCAATGCGTGGGTAAAAGCCCATATAAGTCACACAGAATGCGATAGCTTGAAGCAATGGCGCAAAATCAGCGTCAAATGGGCAGTTCACAAATACAGAGCGGTCAAATGGCGGCGGCATCCCTATCCTTTTGAGGGGTAAGGATCGTTACCATAAGAATTACGCTCCCGAATACGGCCATCTCGACCATGAATATAAAGCTCTGTCTTTTGGCTGCGCGCCAAACGTGTTGCTTCAACGATGGCCTCATCTTGTGTTTTGTGGATGCTTGTTGCTCGCGCGGCACCTGCCTTAACGACCTTCCAACCATTAGAACTTGGAACGACATGTTGACCTTTAGTTGCCATTTGAAGGCTCCCTTCGTTTAAAGATGTAAGCCTACTCGCAGCGGTTGGCTACCCCAGTTATTCAAAAGTGTCGCAAAGTATGGCCGCCAATGTAAAAAAAACAAAAAGGGCCGGCCCAACCGGACCAGCCCTTTTTTCAATTTCCTAAAGCTAAAAAAGCCTATTCGTCCTCGCCGCCCATCTCAGGGCCTGAATCCAGACCCTTGGCCGAGACATCGCGGTCGACAAACTCAATCACCGCCACCGCGGCATTGTCGCCATGGCGGAAGCCCGCTTTCATGATGCGCAGATAGCCGCCGGGGCGCGCGGCGTAGCGTGGGCCGATGACGTCAAATAGTTTCTTGGTTTGCGTTTCATCGCGCATCCGTGCCGCCACCAAGCGGCGTGACGCCAAATCGCCTTTCTTGGCCAAAGTGACCAAGCGCTCAAGTACCGGGCGCAATTCCTTGGCCTTTGGCAAAGTGGTTGTGATCTGCTCATGCTTCACAAGGCTGGCCGCCATGTTCGCGAACATAGCGGAGCGGTGTTCGTGTGTCCGGTTTAGTTTCCGGTGGCCGTTACCATGGCGCATAATCTTATCTCCATCTGGCGACGTCTCGCGACGTTGCGTCTAATTACATTTGGTCTTCGAACTTTTTAGCGAGTTCATCGATGTTTTCAGGCGGCCAATTTGGGGCTTCCATCCCCAAATGGAGACCCATTTGAGCGAGGACTTCCTTGATTTCATTCAAGGACTTACGACCAAAGTTGGGCGTGCGCAACATTTCGGCTTCAGTCTTTTGGATCAGATCGCCGATATAAATGATGTTGTCATTCTTCAAGCAGTTTGCCGAACGCACCGACAATTCAAGCTCTTCAACGCGCTTCAACAGGGCTGGGTTGAAGGGAAGCTCTGGGCGGGTTTCTTCAACCTTCTTGGCTTTGGTTTCTTCAAAATTGATGAAGACGTCCAATTGATCCTGCAAGATGCGCGCGGCATAAGCGATTGAATCCTCTGGGCTCATCGCGCCATTGGTCTCAACTTCTAACACCAGACGGTCATAATCAAGGACTTGACCCTCGCGGGTATTCTCGACTTTGTAAGCAACCTTTTTGACTGGGCTGTAAAGCGCATCGACCGCGATCAGGCCAATCGGCGCATCTTCAGGGCGGTTGGAGTCAGCCGCGACATAGCCCTTGCCATTCTCAACGGTGAATTCCATGCGGATTTCAGCGCCATCATCAAGGGTGCACAGAACCTGCTCTGGATTGAGGATTTCAATATCGCTGCCCGCTTGGACTTCCCCGGCAGTGACTTCGCCCGGCCCCTGCGCGCGCAGGGTCATGCGCTTTGGACCATCGGCATGCATGACTAGCGCCACGCCTTTGATGTTCAGCAC
>JBEINE010000058.1:0-15293 GCA_040378245.1 Hyphomonadaceae bacterium
CGAAAATCCGCACTCAAAAGGGCGAGCTCGTTGAGTGGGAGGAGATTGAGGGGGCTGACCACTTCTACCGCAATGAACTTGATCTGCTGCGCGACCGCGCCGCCATTTATCTCGATCGTCGCTTGGCGGAGCCGCGCAAAGTCATTCCCCCGCCACGCCGTTAGGGCCTCGTGCCATCTCTGCTGCACAGCTGATATTGGTCACATTTGCGTTTTTGGGGGTGTTCGACTTTGCAAATTGGCGCATATCTTAGCCTCGCGGTTCTTGAACCCGCAATCTGGACACAAAGCTTGGAGGCTTTAGCATGACGGACTTTGATCGAAGGACTATTTTGGCAAGTGTTGGTGTCGGCATGGGTGCGGTAAGCGCTGCCAAGGCGGCGACGACGCCAGCCGCTGCCCCCACCAGTGCAGCCGTTTTGGGCAAGCCCATAGTCTACACACCAAGGCCCTTGCCCTATGATGCAGGCAGTATTTACGGCCTATCAGAACGCCTTCTTTCCAGCCATCACGCCAATAATTATAGCGGCGCTGTCAATCGCATCGCAGCGATCCAGTCTCAGATTGGCAAGCTCGACCTTGCGACCGCCCCGGGCTTTCAACTAGCGGGCCTCAAGCGTGAGGAGTTAATCGCCGTCAATTCGATGATCATCCATGAGCTTTATTTTGGTGGCCTCGGGAAACCCACGGCACCGGGTAGCGCTTTGGGTCAACAGATTGAGCAAGACTTTGGCAGCTATGCTGCATGGCGCGCTGAGTTCATGGCGATGGGCAAGGCATTAGGCGGCGGCTCTGGCTGGGTTTTCCTGATGTGGTCGCCACGGGCTGGTCGGCTGATCAATCAAATCGCGTTCGATCATACGATGACCCTGGCCGATGGGCATCTGATCATGGTCTTGGATATGTATGAACACGCCTATCAGATGGATTATGGAGCCAAGGCGGGGGCATATGTCGACGCTATTGTCCTTAATGCTCTTGATTGGACGCAGGCGGATCGGCTGTTTAAAGCGGCGACGCGGGTTTAAAATCAGTCGCTTCGACTCCGATTGGAAGGTTTTTGGTGCCCATTCTGGTTCACCAAAAGCTGTCACCGACAAACAATGCCGAAGTTGGCTCAGAGTTTAATCAGATCGCTTAAAGTCTCGACTTCTAGCGCCCATCCTCGCGCGCCCATGGCCCTTGCCTGCGCGGGCTATCGGCCAGATACACCCGCCAGCCGTCGCGCATTAAGAGCGCTCCGTCTGGCAGGTCGCCCGGTCCAAAGGCGTAGGTCCGGCCATCCCAAGTGAGCGATAGAATAGCGCGGCCAGCGCCCACCTCAACATAACGGCCTTGCCAATCGCCCTCACCAAGGACGCAGGCGCGGCGAAAGAAATAGCCCGGCATCAGTCGGCCTGCCTCAGAATCCGAAAGACCCGCATGATCCATTAGGCGCGATGCGTCAAAGCGGCCACCACTGGTTTGACATAGCTGTGGCTCGCCCAACTTCGGTGTCGCCAATATAGCCCGCCCCTCGGGGCCAATCCAGCCAACGGGCTTGGGTGCCGCGGCCCAGATTGTGGCACCCAGCAAAAACAGGACGACCCCTATGTATCGCAGCCACGACCGCCATAAAGTCAGCCACAAAGTGGCAAACATCATCAAGATGGGCGGCAGTGCATCCGTCCACGGCACGCGCGCACTGGCACCGGGCAAGCCCGCGATAAAATGGGCGATCTTCAGATTGAGTGATAATCCCCAACCCGCTATCTGCCAAAAGAAATCACCCAGTCCAAAAGCCGATAGGCTGGCGGCAATTAAGGCGGCCGGGGCGACGATAAAGTCATTGATGGGGGCTGCGAGCAGATTGGCAGGTACAGACCACGGACTGAAGCGCTGAAAAGTGGCGGCCGATATGGGTGCAGTCGCGAGGCCGGCAACAAAGCTCGTCCCGGCTGCGGCAGCGATCCACAATAAGATTGTTCGAAAGAGGCTGCGGCGCGTCTCGCCAGGCTGCCGTCTTTCCCAGATTTCCCACATAGCAACCAATGCTGCGGTGGCCAGGAAGCTCATTTGAAAGCCTGGCTCTAGCGCGCTTTCGGGCAAAACAACCAGAACAGCGATAGCCGCCAATGCGAGCGCGCGCATCGAAATGGCTTTGCGGTCAAAGATCACGGCACCAAATGCAATCGACGACATGATAAAAGCGCGCACCGCGGGGGCTTCGCCCCCCGAGAATATCGTGTAGCCCCCCGTCATGATCAAAGCGACAAAGGCCGCAATCTTGCGAGCATCCACGCGCAAGGCCAATGCTGGGATCAGCACCAATAACTTCCAAATGCTCACAAAGACCATGCCGCCCAATAGAGCCACGTGAAGGCCCGACACAGAAATGATATGGGACAGGCCTGAAATCTGCAGCGCTGCGGTATCATCTGGACTAAGCCACGCGCGATCTCCGGTGGTGATGGCGGCCAGAAAGCCAGCGCCTGGACCCGGTGCCGCCTCAACAATAGCGCGGGAAACCTCGGCCCGCTTCTGCGAAATCATCAACTTCAGTCGCATGGCCCCCGGCATGGAACCAAGGTCTGCGACCTGACAGGGCTTAAGCGCGAAACCGACCCCGCCTAAACGTTGAAACCATGCGCGTCTGGAATGATCATAGGCGCCCGGCACCACTGGCCCCGGTGGTGGACGCAGAACCGCTGCGCACGAGACGGCAGTCCCCGGCAAAGGCGGTTCATCTTGTTTGAGGCTGATGCGCACAAATGCTGGCTGCTCAGCCTTGTTGAGACCCGAGATGTCATCAACCGAAATGAGAGCGCGCCACGCCCCCCTTTGGCTCTTATCGACTTGATGAACATAGCCGACAAGGTTGCGCGCGCCTGTAGCCTCGGAAATGACGGGTGACGCCACGGCTTGCGCCCGCAACAGACCTGATGCGCCGCCGCCCGTGAGTGCAGCGCCTAGCAAAGACACAGCCGCCAATGAGGTCCACATCCAAATGTGCTTCTGATCCGTCGAGCGCTGCGCCAAGATCAATGTAAAGAGCCACAGACCCAAAAGCGCGAAGGTCGCCACGGTCCATATCAAGGCCGGATCGTCAGCCCGCAGCGAACAGGTCAGCCCCGCGCCAAACCCAAAAGCCACCGGCAGCCATAAGACAGTCCGCTCGCTGTTGTGAGCTAGTACTTCCTGCCAGCGCTCGGCAAGCAAGATGTTGAGCGCACTATGTTGAGCGTGTGGGCGTGCTAAGAGGCGCGCTGACTGACCATCGCCTTTCATCCCTCCGTTTTGATCCAAAGCCCAGACCACAATGATTGCTCAATCTTCAACTCAATTCCCAGAAGCAACGGGCCGGGCGGTCGTAACCCGCTTTGCCCCCTCGCCCACCGGCTATCTGCATATAGGAAGCGCAAGAACGGCTTTGTTCAACTGGCTTTATGCACGCAAAGCAGGCGGCAAGTTCCTTTTGCGCATTGAAGATACTGACCGTGCCCGCTCAACGCCTCAGGCCACCCAAGCAATACTGGACGGAATGGCATGGCTTGGCCTTGATTATGATGGTAAGGCTTTCATGCAATTTGCACGCGCCGACCGCCACCGCGAAGCCGCTTTGTCCTTGATTGAGAGTGGCGGGGCCTATCGGTGCTATTTGTCGAGCGAGGACGAAACGGCGCTGAAAGAAGAAGCGCGCGCAAAGGGCAAGGCCTTTCGCTCACCATGGCGCAATGCTGGATTTGGCGACCCGCCAGCAGACGCACCCTTTGTAACGCGTTTGCGCGCGCCCAGCGAGAATGAGGCGGTCATTGTCCATGACCGCGTTATGGGCGACATCATGACGGCCGGCCGCGAGATTGACGATTTCATTTTGCTGCGCACCGATCTGACCCCCACTTATATGCTGGCTGTTGTCGTCGATGATCATGATATGGGCGTAACCCACGTCATTCGCGGGGACGATCACTTGACCAATGCGGCCCGCCAAACCGCCCTGCTCAACGCCTTTGGTTGGCGCGTCCCCGTCTATGCCCATATCCCCCTCATCCATGATGAGGCCGGCAAGAAATTGTCCAAGCGTCATGGCGCGGCGGGCGTCGAAGAATATCGCGATATGGGCTATTTGCCCGAAGCCATGTGCGCCTATTTGTTGCGCCTTGGCTGGTCCAAGGGCGATCTGGACATTGTCTCGCGCGAGGAGGCTTTGAATGTGTTTGACCTCGAGGGCATTGGCAAAAGCCCCTCGCGCCTTGATTTTAGCAAAATGGAGAGCGTCAACGCCCACTTTATGAAGCTGGCCGATCCTGACCGCTTGGCAGATCTCGTGGCAAAAATCGCCCCCGATTTTGGATTTGAAGTTGGGCCCCAAAAGCGCGCCCAACTCGCAGCCGCCATGCCTTTTCTGAAAGAGCGCGCTAAGACGATCATTGATTTAAAAGATCAATGTGTTTTCTTTTTGATCGCTCGCCCCCTTGATTTTAATGAGAAAACCCGTGCCACCCTCACCCCAGAGGCCATTGAGCGGATCGCACGGCTACGCCAGCCCCTTGCGCAAATTGAAAACTGGGAACACGAGAGGCTTAAAGAAGCGGTGGCAGCCTTTGCGAACCTTGAGAACATCAGTTTTGGAAAGCTGGGTCCGAGCCTTCGGGCCGCGCTGACAGCAGGCCATACTGCACCCGATCTGGGTGTGACGATGGCGATTTTGGGACGGGAGGAAACTCTCGCGCGGTTGGGTGACGTGATTTAATCGTTTCCTCACTAAGAGAAGATACAAGAGAAAATACAACTTAAGAAGGTTACAAGATGGAAAGCAAAGCGCAACCCAAAGGGACCGCCACACTAGAATATGATGGCAAAAAGATTGAGATGCCGGTCTATTCAGGATCAGCGGGACCCGATGTAATTGATATTCGCAAACTCTATAGCGAGACCGACACTTTTACCTATGATCCGGGCTTCACCTCGACCGCCTCATGCGAAAGCCAGATTACATTTATTGATGGCGATGCGGGCGTTTTGCTGCACCGCGGCTATCCGATTGACCAATTGGCGGACCGCTCCAACTTCTTGGAAGTTGCTTATTTGTTGTTGGAGGGGGCTCTGCCCAATCAGGCCGAATTCGACAAGTTCAAGCACAATATCACCTATCACACCATGCTGCACGCCCAGTTTGACCGCTTCTTTGAAGGGTTTCGCCGTGATGCCCATCCGATGGCGGTAATGGTGGGAACAGTTGGGGCTTTGTCGGCTTTTTATCACGATAGCGTCAATATTGATGACCCCATTCAACGCAAAATCACTCAGCATCGCTTGATTGCCAAGATCCCGACCATCGCGGCGCGCGCTTATAAATATTGGCTCGGCCAACCTTTTGTCAGCCCCCGCAATGACCTTGGATATGCGGCCAACTTCTTGCGCATGTGCTTTGCAGTGCCCGCTGAAGATTATGTCGGCAATCCGGTGATGGCCAAAGCGATGGAGAAGATCTTCATTCTCCATGCCGATCATGAACAAAATGCCTCAACCTCAACGGTGCGCTTGGCGGGTTCATCGGGCGCTAACCCGTTTGCTTGTGTGGCGGCGGGCATTGCCTGCCTATGGGGTCCTGCCCATGGTGGAGCGAACGAAGCCGCGCTCAACATGCTGATGGAAATCGGTCATGTCGATAACATTCCAAAGTTTGTCGAACAGGTGAAAGACAAAAACTCCGGCGTGCGCTTAATGGGCTTTGGCCACCGCGTTTACAAAAACTACGACCCACGCGCCAAGGTCATGCAACAGGCTTGCCATGAAGTGCTGGCGGAAGTGGGCATTAAGGATGACCCCTTGCTTCGGGTGGCGATGGAGCTTGAGAAAATCGCCTTAACGGATGAGTATTTCATCAGCCGCAAGCTTTATCCCAATATCGACTTTTATTCCGGCATCACATTGAAAGCCATGGGCTTTCCAGTTGAGATGTTCACTGTCCTGTTTGCTTTGGCGCGGACAACGGGGTGGGTCGCCCAATGGGATGAAATGAACGCCGATCCGGCTCAAAAAATCGGTCGCCCCCGTCAGCTCTATACAGGGGCAACGCAGCGCGATTATGTGCCGATTATCAATCGGTAGACATGACGCTAAACGCTCGATTTAACAGTCGAGCCGCCCATGAAACGCGCTAAAGGTTTTGGCTAACATCAAAGGCTTTAGCCTCAAACATGGTGGCCACTCAACAGGCGATATGGAGGGGATAGATGCGCGCTAGGGCGCGTCTACGTGTTTGATTTAGGGTCTGTTTATCCCGCTTTTTTGATTCAAAAAAGACGGGACAGACCCTAGTTAAGCGTTCATGATGCGCGATCATCCAAATTGCGCCAAAACAGCACTTCAGGGGAGGCGCGCGGTGCCGTGGACAGAGCCCCTTGTTATAGAGTCGGCTCAATTAAAATTGCATGTTGTACGGTTTTGGCTTGGTAATTGGTGGTTGCGTCGTCCGCTCGACTTTTTGTGGCTTTAACGCCATAGGATGGACCCGCTACCCGTGACGGGCTGGCAGGCGCATGAACGATGACTTATAATCCCTCCGACGATACCGATACCGGTGACGCTTCTGATGTCCCCACACCTGCCCAAGCGGCTGCGCGAGCGCGCCGCGAACGCGAGGCCATGTTGGAAGAGGCCGAGCGCACAGCCTTGGCAACACCGCCCGTGGTTAAGTTGGGGCGCGCCAAACCGCCGGCTTTGGTAACGCGGCCTCAAAGGCTCGCAGACAGCGACAATGAGCGCCCCGGTGAGCGGATTGCCAAGGCTATCGCGCGCGCCGGTCTGTGTTCACGCCGCGAAGCCGAACGCTGGGTTGAAGATGGCCGCATCACCGTTAACGGCGTCAAACTGGAGAGCCCGGCCTTTAATGTGACCGCCCATGACCGCATCAGCGTGGATGGCCGCCCCGTTGAACCACCCCAAGCCCCGCGCCTATGGCGCTATCACAAGCCCGATGGTCTGGTAACAACCCACAGCGACCCCCAAGGTCGCGAAACTGTGTTTCAGCATTTGCCCGACGATTTGCCACGGGTGATCTCGGTTGGTCGCTTGGACTTAAGCTCTGAGGGCCTGCTGTTACTAACCAATGATGGTGGCTTGGCGCGCTCGCTCGAGCTGCCCTCGACTGGGTGGCTACGGCGCTACCGAGTTCGTGCTTTTGGCCGAGTCACGCAGGCTGAGCTCGCGAAATTGGCAGAAGGCATAACCGTCGATGGCATTACTTATGGGCCGGTTGAGGCCGTGCTGGACCGTGCAGAGACCTCCAATGCCTGGATCACTGTGTCGATCCGCGAAGGCAAGAACCGCGAAGTGCGCCGCGTTCTCGAAGCGATTGGCCTTAAAGTAAACCGCTTGATCCGTGTCTCCTATGGCCCGTTTCAACTGGGAAAAATGCCGCCCGGCAGTGTTGAGGAAATCGCACCGTCGGCCATGAAGGAAATGCTGGGCGCTCTGATGCCGGCTCTACCTCCGCGCTTTTCAGAGCGGCCAGCCAGTAAACCGCGTGAGACCCTTGTTGAAGCGCCAAAACTCGGTCGGCGTGGGCCAAGGCCGCTGCCCAAATCGGCCAAAACGCGCGTCAGCCTGCTCGAAGAAGAGGCGGCCCGCAAAACGGCCAGCAAAATGAAATCCAAAACGAGCGGCGCACAGCAGAAATCGGGAAAACAATTTCAAAGCCGCGATGGATTCGCGCCAAACCGCGCCCAAAGCTCAACAAAAAACAAAAAGCCAAGAACATAGAGGCCGTAAAGCGCGAATTGTGCCAAATCCATGCTGGGCGCATTACCTGTCACCATTTGTCCGGTTAGAAGTGCAGCTATGAGATTATTGGCAATGTGCGCACCCATCGCGGCTTCCAGCCCGTTGAGCCGCAGAGCTGACCACCCATAAGCCAGCCCGAAAATCAGCGCTGCGACGTAAGTGGCCCAGCCCGGATGCCCATAGTGCAAAGCCGAGAAAATGATGGCGGTGGCGACAATGGCCCCTAAAGCGCTCGGTACAAAACGCCTAACATGCTGAAGTAGCCAGCCGCGCAAAAATACTTCCTCAAAAGTCGCTTGAATGCCGATGCCCAAACCATAGGCCAGTGACAGCATAAGCCAATCAAGACCTGAAAATCGTGCTAATCGCGACCCGATTTGGCTAACACTCTCTGAATCAAAAGCGAGCGTGAGACCAAGGCCCAGTGCGCCTACCACAGCGGCACTCGCCAGAGCTAGCGTCCAACGAAACCGAGGAAATCCGGTAAAGAGCGTTGCGATGTCTTGACGCTCCATCAGCTTGCGCCACAAGAGCGTCACGACAAACGCCGGTCCAAATCCGGCCAACAGAAAAAATATAACGCCGGTCGCCTCATCTTGGGCCGAGCTTTCGACCTCCCCAGCGACGATCAGCGACTGAACCAATGGCGACGACAAAGTCACAAAAACCAGTGCCAATTGCCAGATCACAAAAATCAAAATGCCGCCACTCAGCGTGGTTAATACGCCCGCCCGATTGGCTTTCATCACGTCAAGAAATGACCCAGTTACGGTAAGGCTTGAAGTGGCATCACCCATGTTCGTCGCTCAAAAGTTTAGGGCCTGTTCCCTCAAAGGCATCGGGAACTTCAATCTGAGTGGGTCGAACAACCCGCGCCATCGCCACCCCATCTACGACCGAGGCGCCTGCCCGCAACAAAGCCTTGGTGCAGGCATTAAAGGTCGCGCCGGTCGTATAGACATCATCGACCAATAAAACTTGTTTGCCAGCCACACGCGCCCCCACACCAAACGCCCCTTCAACATTGCGCGCCCGTCCCACAAAAGAAAGGCCGTTTTGAGAGGGCGTAGCGCGCTTGCGCAACAGGATCAGCGGCGCATAGGGCTTGCCGAGTTTCTTTGCGATCGCCTGCGCCAGCCACGCGGCCTGATTATACCCGCGCGAGAATAGACGCGTCCAGTGCAGGGGTACGGGCACAACTATGTCAGCCTCGTGGGCAAAGGGTGCGGCTTCGATCATCCAATTCGCATAGACCGCGACGCCATCTTTGCGCCCGCCATGCTTTAGACCAAGGATCAGCGGTTTGGATATATCATCATAAACCAGTGCGCCGCGCATATATCGAAAGCTAGGTGCGCGTGCTATGCACGCTGGACACTCACTCTCAGGCACCCCCGCCTCAGGCAGCGGTATACCACAGCGCAGACAGGCCGACCCATAAAGAAAATCAAGCGCTTTCCAGAGTTCAGGTTCAATAGTCCCAGATGTCGCGACCCGCGCATCTGACAATAGTGATCGAGGTGGCCAGACCAGGTCAGCCAGTCCGCTGCCAATTTGCTTCAGAGCTTGGGGTATAAGGGCAAACGACAGTCGCCTCACAGCAAACCCCCTAGAAATATCGGCGCGAAGCAAGCTAGTTTTTTCCCCATGGAATCACCCCCCAATCTAGGCCCCTTTAATCGTTTGCTTTATGCCAAGCGCAGGGATCGCTCAGCAGAACGCTTTAGACAAGTGGCTTTCCTCAAAGAGCGCGCTGTCGACGACATTTGCGATCGATTGTCCGCCATAAATCGGACATTCGCAATTGGTTTAGATGTGGGCTCGCATGGTGGCCGTCTAAGTGAATCCATGCTGGCGCGAGCCGACCTTAAGGACAAAATTGGCCTTTTGATCCAGTCCGACTTGAGTATTGCGATGCTGGCGCGCGATTGTGGACTGGCTTTTGTAGGCGATGAGGAGCATTTGCCACTGGCGCCCCAGAGTTTGGATTTGATCGCCTCAACGCTGGCTCTGCAGTGGACCAATGATGTGCCCGGCTTTATGGTGCAAGCCAGACTGGCCCTAAAGCCCGATGGCCTTCTGCTTGTCTCCTTTTTGGGCGGGCGAACTTTGCAGGAGTTACGCGCGGTATTGCGCCAGGCCGAGGAAGAAGTGGGTCGAGAGCCTGCTGCCCGTGTCTCGCCTTTTGCAGACGCTCAAGATGGGGCGCAATTGTTGCAGCGTGCGGGCTTTGCATTGCCTGTTGCTGATAGCGATGTGGTGACTGTGCGATATGATAATGTGTTCGGCTTGTTCCGCGACCTTAAAGCCATGGGCGAAACAGCGGCCTTTTCAGGCACTCGACATCGGCCTTTAACCCGCACCCTCATCGCGCGCGCTGCCGATATTTATGCGCAAGAGCATGCAGACCCAGACGGCCGGGTTCGCGCGACGTTTGAGATTATAACATTGACCGGCTGGGCGCCCCATGAAAGTCAGCAAAAGGCGTTGCGACCCGGTAGTGCCAAGATACGTCTGGCTCACGCCTTAGGGGTGGAAGAAGTCTCAGCGGGCGAGAAGCCTCGCGGTTAGACTGTGTACTGATTAACGGCCTGGATTTATCGCTCCAACGACTTTGTCAGTAATCTGGCCATACATGCTGTTGGTAGTCCCGCCTAGAGATTGCAAAGCCGGAATCATCACCAGCACCATAAGGGCTGCAATCAGACCATATTCAATCGCTGTAGCGCCTCGCTGATTTCGTTTATGCGGCTTTTTCATTGTAGGCTACCTTTTCGCTTTAACTGGTTCAATGTATCAATCAATGGAATATCAGCGGGCGGCATGGGGTAGTCGGCTAATGCTTCAATCGGCACAAAAGCCAGGGCCTGACCTTCCCTAGATTGGGGTTCCCCCCGCCATACGCGCGTACGCCAAACCGGCATGAGTAAGTGAAATTCCTCATAAGCATGAGACGCAAAAGCGGTAGGGATCAAATCAGAAGCTTCTACCATGACCCCCAGTTCCTCATTCAATTCTCTCACCAATGCGGCCTCAGGGCGTTCGCCAGCTTCAATTTTGCCGCCGGGAAACTCCCACAGCCCAGAGAAGCTTTTGCCGTGTGGTCGTTGCGCCAACAACACGCGTCCCTCCTCGTTCAACAAAAACGCGGCTGCCACCAAAACGAGTCTCATATTCGACATCCCGACTGATTGCGTAACGAGAATCTCTTAAGATTGTGCGATTAAAGTCATGTCAGTCTTATGTGTTACGAGCGGTAATCGCCATTGATACGAATATAGCCATGGGTCAGGTCACAGGTCCAAACGCGGGCTGAGCCGCCCCCATGTCCGACGCTCACAGTGATATCGATGTGATCGCGGATCATATAATCATCGAGCTTTGCAGCATCATAGGTGATGGCCCCGCCGCTCTTGGCGGTCCAGATGTCGCCAAAGCGCACGGATATTGCGTCCATGGCGATGGGCTCACCGGCTTTTCCAATCGCCATAATCACCCGCCCCCAATTCGCATCTTCCCCGGCAATCGCTGTCTTGACCAAAGGCGAATTGGCGATTGCCATAGCCATGGTCCTTGCTGAGGCATCATCAACGGCCCCATAAACGTCAATCTGGATCAGTTTTTGCGCGCCCTCGCCATCGCGCACCACTTGCAAAGCGAGATCATGAAAAATGCTGTGCAGGGCTTTAGAGACTGCGGCACAGCGCGGGTCGTCAGGCGAACTTATGGCGGGCGCGTCGCTCGCCCCGGTGGCAAATACCAGTAAGGTGTCAGACGTAGACGTATCGCTGTCGACCGTTATGGCATTAAAGGTCGTTTGAACATGGGCCGACACCATGTCCTGCAAGACGTTCGCCTCAATGGCCAGATCGGTAAATACGAATACCAGCATGGTCGCCATATTGGGTGCAATCATGCCAGATCCTTTGGCAATACCGGCGATGGACACTTTATGCCCATCCAAATCCAATGTCTGACCACTGCCTTTTGGAAAGGTGTCCGTGGTTGAGATTGTGCGTGCTAGGCTCTCCCAATCAGGCTGAGTCAAAGCCTCAAACGCTGCTGGTAAACCATCAGCGACGCGCGACACTGGCAGCGGCACACCAATAACCCCAGTCGCCGCTAGAAAGACTTCCTCTGGCGCCGCCCCGATCAGCCGACAAGTCGCAGAAACCGTCGCTTCATTCTTGGCAAGACCGGCGGCCCCAGTGAAAGCATTGGAATTACCGGCATTGACTATCAAGGCGCGCGCGCGGCCAGTTTTAACCTTTTCCTGACACCAAAGAACATCGGCAGAGCGGGTGGCGCTGGTCGTGAAAGCACCCGCCACGCTGGCACCACCGGAAAAATGCACAGCCAATAGATCATTACGCTGACTGTCATACAGGCCTAGCCGTGTGGCGGAGGCCATCATGCCTTTGATGCTGGGCAATTTAGGAAATACGGCTGGCGCTAGAGGCGATATGGGAAGGTCTTTCATGGTCGCATCCTTAAGGTGATCATGGATCAAGGTCGAGGGAAATTCCTGTTTGACCCGTTGCCCGCATCAGCGGAAAAAGCGCTATGCGCCATGAAAAATCTGCCCGCCTCGTTGAACTGGCCCGCCATCTCGCGGCCTCCTCCTATGGTCTGACTTTGGACGAAATGGCGCAGAAACTGGAGGTGAAGCGCCGCACGATTGAACGCATGCGCGATCAATTGCTGATCATGTATCCAGAGTTAGAAGAAATCGCCGATCCCCCGACCAAAAGGTGGCGCTTACCTAAGGGCTTGGACGGCTTCGCTTTGGCACCAACATCTGAAGAAATGGCCGCCTTAACGACCGGACAAAAAGTCCTCGAGCGCGCCAATCCGCAGGCAGCAGGCGCACTCGCAAGTCTTGAGACCAAAATGCTGTCCTCGCTGAAATCCAATGTCAAGCGCCGCATGGCCACCGATATTGAAGCGCTGATGCAGGCTGAAGCCATTGCCGTGCAACCGGGCCCCCGCGTCAATGTCGACAAAGAAATCTTGAGCCTCTTGCGCGATGCCATGCTGCGCCTCAAGCAAGTGACTTTCCATTATCAGGGCGGCACGGGCGCCCCCCGTGCGCGCCGTGTAGTGCCCTATGGCATTTTGTTTGGCGGCGAGGCTTATCTGATTGCCCGCGAAGCCGACCAGAGCGAAGATAGTCCGCCACGCATGTGGCGGATTGACCGGATTTCAAGCACCAATGTCCTAGATGCGATCGGTGGCGCGCCTGAAGGCTTTGATCTTCAGGCCTATTCACAGCGCTCCTTTGGGGTGTTTCAGGAAGACACCATCGACGTGACCCTGCGGGTTCGGCCAGACTTTGTGCACGAGGCAGGCCGCTGGGTCTTTCACCCCAGTCAGATCTTTACACCACAGGATGATGGCAGCCTGATCATCACTCTGCACGGCGGTGGCCTCAACGAACTGGCGTGGAACTTGTTTCGGTGGGGCGGGAAAATCGAGATTGTGGGGCCGGACACACTTAAACAGGCCATGACCAATGCCATTGAGCTGGCGCGCGATATGGTGAAATGAGCGATCATGAGGCTGTCATACCCGCGGCCCAATGCATAGTCACTTTACCTGAATGTCGTCCCCGACAAATGTAGCGCAGCGAAGTGCAGATCGGGGACCCTGTGCAGCTGAGCGCGCCGTTCTAATAGGTCCTCGCTCTGCGCTTCGCTGCGACAGGAATGACACGGTTTAGTGTGTCGTACCAGATTATTGGGCTTTGAGTGTGAGAGACTGTTAACTTAAGTTCGAAGGCCATTTTTCAGCTGGAGACGTGCAATTCGAGCACAGCTGCCATAGACTCACTCAATGCGCCCTGCCCCCTACATCAGTCCTGTCCGCGTTACCCTTGAGAGACGTGACGATGGCAGCCTCATCCTAACCAACCCGCATCCGATGCGCGACAGCTTCCCCAATGTTGTCGCCCCACTGGAACATTGGGCCAGCCACGCGCCAAAGCGCCTGTGGCTTGCCGGATTTGAAGGCGGTGCTTGGCGCCATGTTTCCTATGAAGACGGCTGGACCTTGGTGCGCTCACTTGCGGCAGGCCTCTACGCGCGTTTCCCACGTGGCATGATCATCGCCATTGCATCGGGTAACTCGATCAGCCATGCCCTGTTAACTTACGCGGCCGCTTTAGCCGGCATGGCCGTTGCGCCGATAACCCCCGCCTATGCGATCAAAGCGAGCGACCCGCGCCGTCTCCATGAGGCCTTGAATACCCTGCAAGCAAAAGCGGTCTTTATGGAAGGTCTGGCCTTTGCTCGCTCGGCACTGTGGGCCGAAGAGATCGATGTCCCCGTCATAACCCCGGGCGACGGCTTTGGCACAAGAGGTGAAATCTCTTTTGATAGCCTTTATGGGCAAGCGAGTGACGCTCCGAGCCATGACACATTGGATGACCAGGACGCATGCAAATATCTGCTGACATCGGGGTCAACGGGGTCACCCAAAGCGGTCATTGTCACCCACGCTAATCTCGCCATCAATGCGGCCCAGATCCGCTCAACTTTTGATATCACTGCGGAGGCAAAGATTTGGCCAGAGGGCATCAAGATGGCCAATCATTTGCCTTGGAGCCATTCTCTGGGCGGTAATGCCGTTTTGCATATGTTGCTGCACGCAGGTGGCAGCCTTTGGATTGATCCGGGCCCGCCCACGGCTGAGGGCCTCTCCGCCACAATAGAAACCATCAAACATGTGAGGCCCAATTATCATTTGACGGTGCCACTGGGCTGGACTCTGCTCGCTGACGCACTTGAGCGCGACGAAGCGCTGGCGCAGGCGCTCTTTGAGAATTTGACGATCATGCAATATGGCGGGGCGGCATTGACGCAAGATGTTTACACCCGCCTTCAAAAGACCGCCCGCACCATCACAGGCGAAGAAATCACTCTGGCCGCGGGCTATGGCGCAACAGAAACCGCCCCCACAGTCTGTAACGTGCACTGGCCAAATGACGTCATGGGTTTGGTGGGCTTGCCAGTGCCGGGTCTGGAGTTAAAGCTCGTGCCCCAAGGCAGCAAACTGGAGGCGCGGGTGCGCGGCCCGGGCATTACGCCGGGCTATCTCAATCAGCCAGAGAAAACGCACAGCGCCTTTGACGACGAAGGCTTTTATTGTCTCGGTGATGCGCTTCGATTTGTGGACTCGGCCAAGCCTGAAAATGGCCTCGCGTTTGATGGACGTTTGTCGGAAGAGTTTAAACTGATCAACGGCTCTTTTGTGCCTGCCGGTATCGTTCGTCCAGCCCTTGTTCAGGCCTCCGATGGCCTTTTCAGCGACGCCGTCATCTGTGGGGAAGGACGCGATGATGTCACCGCATTGGTTTTTCTGAATTTGGCTAAAGCCCAATCCTTGGCAGAGCAGCCAGACCTCGACTTAGCCGATTTGTGCTGGCAAAGCCCCGTGCGCGACGCCGCTCGGATGGCGATGGTCCAAGCTGGGGAAGGTCAGCCCACGACGCGCCGAGTTGTCCGCCTGATCCTGCTCGCGACACCGCCC
>JBEINE010000199.1:0-4845 GCA_040378245.1 Hyphomonadaceae bacterium
CTGCGCGCTCCCTTTGGCAATCACTGAAATGACACGAGAAAGCGCGAAATCCTCATGAGATATCTCCCCCTTTCGGCACAAGATCGAACTGACATGTTGGCCCGTATCGGCGCGACCAGTATCGATCAGCTTTTCCTTGATGTGCCAGAGGTCGCGCGCCTTAATGGCCCGATACAAGGTCTGCCGATGGCGCAAGGCGAATTGGCTGTGGAGCGGTTTATGACCAAGCTGTCCAACGCCAGTACGGCGGCGGGCCGTGTGCCTTTTTTCTGTGGGGCCGGGGCCTATCGCCACGCTGTGCCTGCCAGCGTTGATCACCTCATTCAGCGCTCTGAATTTCTGACGACTTACACGCCCTATCAGCCGGAAATGTCACAAGGCACGATGCAGACTTTGTTTGAGTTTCAGAGCCAAGTGGCGGGCTTATTGGCGTGCAATGTCGCCAATGCCAGCATGTATGATGGCTCGACCGCCTGCGCGGAGGCGGTTGTGATGGCCGCACGGGTAACCAAACGCACCAAGGTGGTGTTTTCAGGCGGTTTACACCCCCATTATCGGCGCGCGGCGGAAACGCTTGCCAAGCATTCAGGGCTTGTGATTGCGGCCATGCCAGCCGCCATCAATGATGAGGCGGCGGTCATAAGCGCTGTTGATAGCACCACCGCCTGCGTGGTTGTGCAATGCCCCAATGTCTTTGGCACGCTTACGGACTTTAGCGAGCTGGTAAAGAAAGTTCAGGCACAGGGCGCGCTTCTGGTCGCTGTCTTCACAGAAGTTGTCGCTTTTGGTCTGGTAACGCCACCTGGCGAGATGGGGGCGGACATTGTTGCCGGTGAAGGGCAGTCGATTGGCAATAGCCTAAACTTTGGCGGGCCTTATGTGGGCCTGTTTGCGACCAAAGACAAATATATGCGCCAAATGCCCGGGCGCTTGGCGGGCGAAACGGTCGATAGCGACGGCACACGTGGCTTTGTCTTGACCCTGTCAACGCGCGAACAACATATTCGCCGCGATAAAGCGACCAGCAATATCTGCACCAATTCAGGGCTTTGTGCGTTGGCCTTCACCATTCATATGACTTTGCTGGGCGATAAGGGCCTTAAGCATTTGGCGATTTTGAACCACGAAACAGCGTGTGAAACCGCCGACGCTTTAGAGGCGATCAAAGGCGTGGAAGTCCTCTCACCAAGTTTCTTTAATGAATTCGCGGTGCGTCTGCCCGTGAACGCGGCCAAGGCGGTGGATGCAATGGCCCTGAAAGGCGTCATTGGCGGCGTGCCTTATTCCCGGCTGGCGCCTGATCGTGGGATGGATGACGTGCTGTTGGTTGCGGCCACTGAGACGACAACCAGCGATGATATTGCGGCGCTGGCGCGTGCACTGAAAGAGGTGATTTAATCATGGCCATGAACTCAGTCGGTCGTCCCACCACCCCGGTCGCGAATATTCACAACGCCGCACCCCAGACATTCTCGGGCGCACGCGGGCTGTTGCAACCCACGAGCCTCATTTACGAACAAGGCAGCCTTGACCGCACCGGCGTTGATTTGCCCGCCCCTAAGGGCTTAAAGGATCGTTTGGGCGGCGTGACGCGCACCACGGCCCCCGGCAATCCCGGTCTGTCAGAACCCGAAGCCGTCCGTCACTATGTGCGCTTAAGCCAGCGCAATTATGCGATTGATCTGGGCATGTTCCCGTTGGGCTCTTGCACGATGAAGCACAATGGCCGCTTGAACGAGAAGATGGCGCGCTTGCCAGGCTTTGCCGATGTGCATCCTTTGCAGCCGATATCGACGGTTCAAGGCGCGCTTGGCGTTATGAAAGAGCTTTCGCATTGGCTGATCACGCTGACGGGGATGAAGGCTGTGGCTTTGTCACCCAAAGCGGGCGCGCATGGCGAATTGTGTGGGATGCTGGCGATCCGCGCGGCGCTCGATAGCAGCGGTCAGACAAGGCGCAAGCGCGTGCTGGTGCCTGAAAGTGCGCATGGCACCAATCCCGCCACCGCCGTGCAATGTGGGTTCGTCGTTGACGAGATCAAAGCCTCCGCCGATGGTCGCGTTGATATGGCCGACCTAAGGGCCAAACTGATAGGCGATGATGTCGCAGGCATCATGCTGACCAACCCCAATACGTGCGGCCTATTTGAGCGCGATATTCGTGAGATCGCTGACCTGATCCATGCGGCTGGTGGCTATTTCTACTGCGACGGCGCCAATTTCAACGCCATTGCCGGGCGTGTGCGGCCGGGCGATTTGGGCGTGGATGCTATGCACATTAATCTCCACAAAACCTTCTCCACCCCCCATGGTGGCGGCGGGCCGGGTTCGGGTCCGACGGTGTTATCAGCCGCATTGGCCCCATTTGCCCCGGTGCCTTATGTCGTGACACGTTCAGATGGCACCCTTGATTTAGTCGAGCATGACCAAGACGCAGACGGCCAGCCTTTTGGCCGGATGGTGGCGTTTCATGGCCAAATGGGCATGTATACCCGCGCTCTGACTTATATGCTCAGCCACGGCGCTGATGGTATCAAGCAAGCGTCCGAAGATGCTGTTCTCAATGCCAATTATGTCCAAGCCTGCCTGCGCGATGTCATGAGTGCAGCGTTTGACGGGCTTTGCATGCATGAGGCTTTGTTTGACGATAGCTGGCTGGAAGGCACAGGTGTCACAACCCTTGATTTTGCCAAGGCCATGATCGACGAGGGTTATCACCCCATGACGATGTATTTCCCGTTGGTTGTTCACGGTGCGATGTTGATCGAACCCACCGAGAGCGAAAGCAAAGCCAGCCTTGACGCCTTTATCATGTCGATGCGCGGCCTCGCGCACGCGGCAAAGTCTGGCGATACGGCTCGGTTCACGGGCGCGCCCTTTTATGCCCCCGTCAAGCGCTTGGACGAGACACGAGCGGCCCGCAAGCCCGTGCTGAAATGGACCCCAGCTATCGAAGCGGCAGCCATTGCTGCTGAGTAGCCTTGGCAGGCGAGAAAGTCGCCATGTCACCCAAGTCAGGTCATGACTTGTCGGTGAAAGGCTCTGTTTCCAAAGCTTAGAGCGCAGCTTTGTTGGCCTTGCAACAAAGTGCGTTGATGGACTCGGTCGCTCGCTGGTGCGATCATAAAGAAGTCCACATTAGTGCGCGTTTGGTTCTTTTAGTACCAAGTTGCGCGTCTAGCTATTTGATTTAGGGTCTGTTTAACCCACCTTTTTTGATTCAAAAAAGACGGGACAGATCCGAGTCGAATGGGAACACGCACTTAACGTTCAGACTAGCATCCGAGCATGACCAGAACAGGGGCCGCTCTTGCTGAAAATGATGCAACCCCTCACCGTTGTTGATCTCAACGCAGGCTTCACCGGGAGCCATCCGAATGTTAGCCACGCCAATGAAGAGAGCGTGCGTCTCCGCTGCATCAGGAACGGCTGCCTTTCGGCCTTTAAACGTGCTTTTGGGCTTTTGGTTTGCTTTTGGACCTTGACGTAGATTTTGCATTACCGACAAAACGCTACCGCTTGACAAAGATGAGCGGTTGTTGAAAAGTCTAATTGGACGATTTTAGCGTCTATTCATATTTTATCTAGCAGAATGTGGTGTTCGCCAAACCACATTCCGCAAGGAGGTGGGGACGTGAATCCAAAGATTATCCTTGAATGGAGTCTTCGCATCGCCTTTGCGATCCTCTTTGGGCTCGCCGCTTTTTCAAAATTCAGTGGGGATGCGCAATATATCTCCGAGTTTGCGAAAGTTGGCTTTGGCGATTGGTTCCGATTTGCTACAGCGACCCTAGAGACCATTGGCGTAATTGGCATACTCATTCCACGCGTGAAGCCATGGGGGGCTTTTGTTTTGCTTGGGGTGACAATCGGCGCCACCGTGGCGCAACTCATAGTGATCCATGCTGGGTTGTTGCACTGCGCCTTGATCGGAACGGGCCTTCTTGTCCTAATCTGGTTGGCCTTTGCGCCGCAGCGTCCCTTGGCTCAAGCTCAGTAATCTAGCAAAAACACCGCCATCTACCATCTGCCGGAGCCTTTCGTGTGGATGCTCAAATGGGTGGGGAATCGTTTTGATTGAGCTGAAGATCGCATTGATTTTCTTAAACGAAGTGGCCTGAATGTTAGTCACTGGGTCATGGCACATGCCAGAATCAGTCTGTGGTTTTCGGCGTGAGTTCGACCTGCCAAGGCGAGCACCTTTTCTCCTCGCATGACACGTTCCAATAAAATCCGAAGACTATATCGATCTCGCGTGTCCATGTTCTGAAGGCGTAAGCTATTTAAGTATGTGCCGTCTGTCTCAGCATCGGTCAAAAGCGGGTTGGACCACTCAGCCGGTACTTGCCGCCAATCCAAGCCCGGCCACAGCTTGGAAACAGCGAGCGTTAAGCGATAAATGTTTGTCAAAGTCGGCGTATCACCTAGATCTCGCGCGATTTTCACTTGTTCTTGGATGGTCGCCCTTGCGACTCGTTCCAATGCCTCGCCAAATAGTCGTTGCCTGTCTCGACTGATCTGTACTTGTTCCAAAGTGTTTGCGAGGATGATTTGATCTGCGCTAAATTTTTTCCGCAATTCGGCAAACAAATAGCTGGGCTGAGCCTCAAGCGGCAAAGCACTGATGCCTCGGTCTCGAGCTATAAATCCAAGATAGCTCGGTTCGCCCCTTGTTTTTATGACGCTATCCTTGTCGGTTGAGAGGTTTTGTATATAGCTCGTATCTGCCACTTCTAGAAAAACGGAAGTTGGATTGAATTCTGAGAAACGTTGCAAAAACTGTTCAAATAAGGCGGGCTCGGGCCCAGTGATGTGACGGGTTCCGATGAAAAGCAACTCTCCACCA
>JBEINE010000231.1:0-3712 GCA_040378245.1 Hyphomonadaceae bacterium
GACAAAGGGAAGACTTTTGACGTCATCCGGAGAATCATTACTGACGATCTAGGATATTCCTTTCATTTTGATGTTATCAATTCACAAACAGTGGTTCCTCAAAAAAGGCGTCGTTGTTTTATTGTGGCATTTCGAGATAGCCAGCCATTCGAGTTTCCCGAGTTTACGGGGCACCCGATTCCACTTCGGTCAGCGTTAGAACCCAATCCTTCGCCAAAGTTGACGTTGTCAGATAGAAGTTGGGAAGGTCATAAGAGACGTACGCTTACGAATAAGCTGCGAGGTGCAGGGTTCACAGCTTATGAAGCTGATCTAGATAAGCCAGCGAACACGATTGTGGCTCGATATTACAAAGATGGCAAAGAGTGCTTGATTCCCCAACCAGGTGAAAACCCTCGTATGCTTTCACCAAGAGAGTGCGCGCGACTTCAGGGATTCCCAGAGGACTTCAGAATCCATCCATCCAAATCGGTTGCATACAAGCAATTTGGAAACGCTGTTCCGGTCCCAGTAGTGCAGAAAGTTGCAGAGGAAGTCCTGAACTCCCTAGGTCTTCCATATTATGGAAAATCAAACCGAGAGTTCGAGCGAACACACCTCCAATCTTACCCGAACTCCCTTCAATAACTATTTTGACCTGAATTGAGGAAGCGCGTGCCCTCTTATCAGATGGCGGCTGCGTCATAAACGGCACCACACTTCGCGCGCCGCCACCCTTAGCCATTGCGCATCATTTGATTAGGGCTTGGGCCTATGAGTAATCAACAACACAGGTTGCAATAGGCCCAAATCTTGGACGGTGAATTAAAGCCCCAGCACCATTTTCGCGATGATGTTGCGTTGGATTTCGTTGGACCCGCCATAGATCGATGTTTTGCGGACATTGAAATAAGTCGGCGAAGCCCAATGCGCGGCGTCTGGCCCTACGGCACTATTATCGCCAAAACCACGCACATAGGGGGCAGCGTAGTTGCCGACTGCTTCCATCGCGAGCTCTGTCAAGCGCTGCTGAATCTCAGTACCCTTAATCTTAAGGATGGAGGACTCAGGCCCAGGGCCTTTGCCTGCTGATTCACGCGCTAATGTGCGCAACTCAGTGATTTCCAGCGTCGTCAGATCAATTTCAAGCTCGGCAATTTTGCGTGAGAAGTCAGCGTCCTCAATCAAAGCCTGGCCGTCCATCGTCTCAGCGCGGGCCAATTCTTTCAACTTATTCACGCCGACTTTAGAGCGCGCGACGCCTGCGATGCCCGAACGTTCATGCGCGAGCAAAAACTTGGCGCAAGTCCAGCCCTCATTTTCCTTACCGACCAGATTGGCAACCGGCACACGCACATTCTCTAGCCAAACCTCATTGACTTCATGACCGCCATCAATGGTGATGATCGGGCGCACAGTGATGCCTGGTGTCTTCATATCAATCAGCAAGAAGGAAATGCCTTCTTGTGGCTTGCCATCGGCTTTGGTGCGGACCAGAAAGAAACCCCAATCGGCATGCTGGGCCAAAGTCGTCCAGGTTTTTTGGCCATTGACGATGTAGAAATCGCCATCACGCTCAGCCTTGGTTTTTAGGCTGGCTAGATCAGATCCAGCGCCGGGCTCGGAATAGCCTTGGCACCACCATTCCTCGCCCTTCAGGATGGGCGGCAAATAGCGGTCTTTTTGTTCTTGGGTTCCGAACGTATAGATCACGGGCGCGACCATATTGACACCAAAGGGCAGTATCGGAATCGTCTGGGCGCGCGCGCTCTCTTCGCCAAAAATATAGCGCTGCGTCGCCGTCCAACCGGGCCCACCATATTGGGTTGGCCACGCCGGTGCTGACCAGCCTCTTTGACCCAGAATACGGTGCCATTCCAGAAAGTCCTCTTTGCCCAAATCATCGCGGTCGGCAAACTCACGCAAGCGGGCAGGATAATTTTCCTCAATAAAGGTGCGGATTTCATCGCGGAATGCCAGATCTTCAGGCGAATAAGATAGATTCATTACAACCTCCCGTGTGGCACGCCAATCCCTAAAGGGGCCGCCTCGTTTTGAGTGATAATAGACCTGCGGCGGACTTCTTCAAGAGATTAAGTGAGCCAAACACATTCCCTTTACGTGAGCGTCAATGTAGGCCGCGAATGAAGCCCCGTTTGACATTTGATACCACTTGATAGACCACTTGCTGCACGTGACGACGAACAAAGGCGATCTTGGCGGGATATGAGCATGACGGAAAGCGCTTCACAAAGACTGATTTCTCTTGACGTGTTTCGCGGGCTAACCATCGGCGCGATGGTACTGGTCAATAATCCGGGAAGTTGGAGTGCGATCTATCCGCCTTTAGAGCACGCGGAATGGCACGGCTGGACGTTTACAGACACCATCTTCCCCTTCTTCGTTTTCATCATGGGCATTGCCATTCCCATCGCGTTGGAGAAGCGCCGCGCCGCGGGAAAAGTCGGCAGCGATCTTTACCTCAAATTGCTACAACGTACCGCCGCCCTTTTTGGGCTCGGCTTATTCTTGGCGATCTTCCCCTTTTACAATTGGATGGAGGGCAAGTGGATCGATATTGGCCACATCCGGATCATGGGTGTGTTGCAGCGTCTAGCGCTTTGCTATCTGTTTGCGTCTCTCCTTTTTCTTTGGTTGCCACCGCGCGCCTTATGGGGCGCGGCATTTGCCTTGCTCTTGGCCTATTGGGGTCTGATGATGGTGGCGGGAGGTGGCGACTTGTCGCCTGAGGGCAATTTTTCGGGTCTAGTGGATCGTTTGATTTTGGGACCCAATCATATGTGGAAGGGCTCAGAATTTTTTGATCCCGAAGGTATTCTCTCAACACTGCCAGCCATTGCGACGTGCCTATTTGGCGTTTTGACCGGCCGGCTGATCGGCGAAAAGCGCACGGATACTGACAAAGTGGCCGAGATGTTTGTTTGGGGCTTTGCCCTTTTGACACTGGGCTGGATGTGGAGCGCGTTTTTTCCCATCAATAAAAGCCTGTGGACCAGCTCTTACAGCGTTTTCATGTCGGGCCTTGCTATGTGTGTGCTGGCGGCGTGCTATTGGATCATCGACATCAAAGGCTGGAAAGCCTGGACGGGACCCTTTGTGGTGTTTGGTGTCAATGCGCTGGCTTTATTTGTTGGCTCGGGCATGCTGGGGCGGGTGTTGAATATGGTACCAGGCGGGACAGCGCCCGACGGCAAGCTCGTGTCCCTTAAGACTGTCATTTACGATGGGCTCTTCGCGCCATTGGCCAGTCCGATCAATGCGTCACTGCTTTATGCGATTTGCTTTATCGGACTGTGGCTGTTTTTGATGTGGCTGCTTTACCGCAACAAGATTTTTATCAAGGTTTGAGATGGGTGGGCGCTAAGCGCGATAAAACCAATAAGACGTTCAATCAATGCAAGGGAGCGCGCAGCACTGGCTGCGCATGCTGTTTATAAGCTATTGTTTTGATGTAAAAATTGCGCAGCTCGTGCTGCGCGCTCCGGTTGTGACAAACCTCAAGCCCGCAATACGCCATCACCCGTTTGCGCATCACGCCCAAGCGCCGCTAGCACTGTCGAAACGATCCCATCAGCATCGAGGCCAGCCAGAGCATATTGCAATTCAGGCTTATCATGCTCTTGGAAGATGTCAGGCAATGTCAGTGTTCGCACTTTTAGACCGCGGTCCAGCAAACCGTCCCCTGCCAAGAATTGCAGAACAAAAGCACCAA
>JBEINE010000286.1:0-2243 GCA_040378245.1 Hyphomonadaceae bacterium
CATAAGAGACCGTGTGGCCGATATAAGCTCAAGCACGAAAACATTGGCTTTGGCTAGGGTCTGTCCCGTCTTTTTGAACCCAAAAAGACGGGATAAAAAGACTCTAAATCAAATACCTAGACGCGCAACCTGGTTCTAAATGAACCAGACGCGCTTCATCTAATACCTAGACGCGCAACCTGGTTCTAAATGAACCAGACGCGCTCTATCAAATACCTAGCCGCGCAACTTGGTTCTGGAAGAACCAGACGCGCTTCATCAAATACCTAGACGCGCAACCTGGTTCTTAAAGAACCAGACGCGCTCTAGGAGGCCGCTCTTCATCTAAATGACTCAATGGCTTCAACTCATACGCCCATAAGCGGCGCAGTCATTGCCATAAGGCCCCATAATCATGACACCTGCTCACCCCAGCCCTTTGCTCGCTCAGATTGGTCAGTATAGCAGCGACTTGGTCGCGATCTCAGATCTCAGTCATAGGCTGACATTTCTCAATCCGGCCGGCCGCTCCATGATCGGTTTTCATGGGACTGATCTCAGCGAACTGAGTTTGGACACTTTGGTTCCCGCCGATGTGCGGTCTCACCTCCATCCAGCCATTTTGGCGACGGCGCAAAGCAAAGGTGTCTGGCACGGCCTCACTCAATTAGCGCACTTAGATGGCGGCGCGATTATGGACGTGCATCGCTCAACCTTTGCTGTGCGTGATGAAGCGGGCACGCTAACCGGATTTGCGACAATGGTCCAAGATGTGAGACAACAGCGTCAAAGTGAACTGGCACTGCGGGCTAGCGAACAAAAACTTCGTTATGTTTTGGATCAATTATTCGCGTTTGTCGGCCTCTTGGCTCCAGACGGCACGGTGACTTATGCCAATAGATCACCCTTGGAAGCCGCCGGCTTGGTGCTGCGCGATGTCGTGGGCAAGAACTTCGCTGCTGCCCCGTGGTGGAGCTATTCGCCCGAAATCCAGCATCAGCTTCGCGAAGCCATGAAATCGGCCTCCCGTGGCGAGGTTGTTCGTTACGATGTGCCCGTCAAATTGGGAGAACGTCTGGTAACGATCGATTTTCAGATATCAGCTTTACGCGATGACTTAGGCAGAATTATCGGGCTCATTGCTTTTGGGGTGGTGATCCAAGAACGGATCGAGGCTGAGCAGGCCCTTCGTGGCTTGACGAATGATCTGGAGCAATTGGTCGCGCGTCGAACTGAGGCGCTTAACATGGCCAATGAAAATCTGCTCAGCGAAATTGAACAGCGCGAAGAAGCGCAGACCGCGCTGCTGCAAAGCCAAAAACTGGAGGCTGTTGGTCGCCTTGTGTCAGGCGTCGCCCATGATTTCAACAATGTGTTGGCAGGGGTTTTAAGCGGCTTGAGTTTGATCGAGAAAAAAGTCGATGATAAGGCCGTCTTAGATATTGTGGCGATGAGCAGCAGCGCCGCGCGACGTGGTGCCGGCCTTGTCAAACAAATGCTGGCCTTTGCGCGTAAACAACCTCTCTCGCCTGCCCGCCTCGATGTCAATGACGTGTTCGACGAAGTCCGCTCTTTGATCACCTTGTCCTTGGGTGCGGGCATCGTCCTAAATGTGATCGAAGACGCGGAGACTTGGCCTATAGTCGCTGATAGCGGTCAGTTGCACTCCTCTATTCTAAACTTGGCCCTCCATGCGCGCGATGCGATGCCAAAAGGCGGTCAATTGACCATTTCAGCCAGCAATAAGGCCGCCGATATGGCTGATCGCCCTGCTGAATTGGGCGAAGGTGATTTTGTTGCCATCTCCATTACCGATACGGGTGTTGGTATGAACGAGGACGCACTCGCGACACTTGCGGAGCCCTTCTTCACCACCAAAAACATCGGCAAAGGAACTGGCCTTGGCGTGGCCATGGTTTATGGCTTTGTGAACCAGTCCGGCGGCGCTATGCAGGTTGAGAGCACACCAGGGGTGGGCACGCGTATCAGTCTTTTTTTGCCCCGAGCGCCGGATGTATTGACCGGTACAGTCGCCGCCAAAGCACCCATCATTACAAATAATGTGTGGCGGATTTTAGTTGTTGATGACGATGAGGATTTGCGTTTCATCACGGGGGCAACCCTGCTGGAGATGGGATTTGGCGTCTGCGCCGCTCAGGACGGGCGACACGCGCTATCATATCTAGGCAGCGCTGACGTGGATTTGGTGATTACAGATGTTGTCATGCCCGATATCGATGGGCCTGCACTGGCCAAACATATCC
>JBEINE010000157.1:0-6932 GCA_040378245.1 Hyphomonadaceae bacterium
GCGCGCAAACTACTCATCCACCTCAATGCCATCGCACGCAAAATCATGGCTCAAAACTACATCACACAACTTGACTGAGACACAATCACTGCGCGCTCCCTTTCTGACCTAGTGTGGCGCACCAATACCCGCATCCACTTCAGCCTCTGGAGGCTTTTGGCCCCGCAAAGCCGCCGCCTGATCTTCCTCTGTCCAATCAATCGATTTCATCGGATAGGTCAGTGCATGCATGAGGACTTCGTCAGCGGTGGACACGGGGATGATCGTCATGCCGCTTTTCACATTGTCAGGAATATCGGCCAAGTCCTTCTCATTGTCCTTGGGGATCAGAACCGTCGTGATGCCAGCCCGTAGCGCTGCTAACAGCTTCTCCTTGAGGCCACCAATCGGTAACACGCGGCCTCGCAACGTGATCTCACCCGTCATGGCGACACTGCGTGACACTGGATTATGGGTCAAAAGGCTGACGATGGCCGTCATCATGCCAATACCCGCCGATGGGCCATCCTTAGGCGTCGCACCTTCAGGCACGTGCACGTGAATGTCGGTCTGGTCGAACAATGTCGGCTTGATGCCGAAGTGGGGCGCGCGCGCCTTCACAAATGAGCTGGCCGCAGAGATTGATTCCTTCATCACATCGCGCAAATTGCCTGTGACTGTCATGCGGCCTTTGCCAAACATCTGCACGGCCTCAATGGTAAGCGTATCGCCACCGACTTCAGTCCAAGCTAGGCCCGTCACGGCCCCAATCTGATCTTCCGTCTCGGCTTCACCAAACCGCACTTTGCGCACACCCAGATAGTCAATGACATTGGCCTCTGTAATGGCCACGCTTTCTTTTTTCTTTTGGGTGATCTCGCGCACCGCTTTGCGCGCCAGATTGGCAATCTCACGCTCTAGTCCGCGGACACCCGCTTCGCGGGTATAATAGCGGATAACCTCGCGCAAACCGTCTTCAGAGAGCGAAAACTCCCCTGCCCGCAGACCATTGGCGTCAATCTGCTTTTGCAACAAATGGGCTTTAGCGATCTCGACCTTCTCGTCCTCCGTATAGCCTGGAATACGGATGATCTCCATGCGATCCAACAAGGGCTGGGGCATATTGAGCGAATTGGCCGTTGTGACGAACATCACGTCTGACAAATCATAATCGACTTCCAGATAGTGATCATTGAAGGTGCTGTTTTGTTCGGGGTCTAAAACCTCTAGCAGGGCCGCAGCCGGGTCACCGCGATAATCATTGCCCATTTTGTCAATTTCATCGAGCAAGAACAGTGGATTAGCGCTCTTGGCCTTTTTCATGGACTGAATGATGCGCCCCGGCATGGAGCCAATATACGTGCGGCGATGGCCGCGAATTTCGCTCTCATCGCGCACACCTCCAAGGCTGACCCGAACAAAGTCGCGCCCAGTAGCCTTGGCAATCGATTTGCCCAGAGACGTTTTGCCGACGCCCGGTGGCCCAACGAGACAGAGGATGGGACCGCGCAATTTGGAGGTTCGCGACCCTACAGCCAGATACTCAAGGATGCGCTCCTTGACCTTCTCAAGGCCATAATGATCTTGATTGAGAATCGCCTCGGCGGCATCGATATCCTTCTTGGTCTTTTTCTGTTTGCCCCAAGGCAAGGCCAATAACCAATCGAGATAATTGCGCACGACTGTGCTTTCCGCCGACATCGGACTCATTTGCTTGAGTTTTTTGAGCTCCGCTTCGGCTTTAGTGCGCGCCTCTTTTGAGAACTTGGCCTTGCGGATATTATCCTCAAGCTCGGCCATGTCATCGCGGCCTTCTTCTTGTTCTCCAAGCTCACGTTGGATGGCCTTCATCTGCTCATTGAGATAATAGTCGCGCTGGCTTTTCTCCATTTGGCGCTTAACGCGGTTGCGGATGCGTCGCTCAACTTGGAGGACGCCCATTTCGCCTTCCATGAAGGAGAAGATTTTCTCAAAGCGTTTCGGTGTTGAAGTGATTTCAAGCAATTCCTGCTTTTGCTCAAGCTTGATCGCTAGGTTGTCAGAAATGACGTCAGCGACTTGGCTGGCGGTCGGCAATTGCCCAAGGCTTGCGGCAATTTCAGGTGGGATTTTGCGGTTGAGTTTGACGTAATTCTCAAACTGTTCAATAGCGGTGCGGGCCAAGGCTTTGGCCTCCGCCGTGTCAGCATCAATCTCCTCAATCTCTGCAATCGCGACGCTGAACAAAGGCTCCAGCGCATCGAAGGCAATGATTTTCACCCGCTGCTTGCCCTCGACAAGGACCTTCACGGTCCCGTCGGGCAATTTCAACAATTGTAAGACTGACGCAATCACACCAATTGAATGGACGTCACCTGGCGCTGGATTGTCATCTGAAGCATCCTTTTGGGTCGCCAGAACAATCTCCTTGTTGCCACGCATGGCTTCTTCCAAAGCACGAACGGACTTTTCCCGCCCGACAAACAAAGGGGAAACGCGGTGAGGAAACACGACGATGTCGCGCAGAGGCAATAAGGGAAGGATACGGGGCTCAGTCATAATGGCTCCTCTGCCGAAGGTGGGACCTGTATCTGGGGCGTGAAACCGCTCGCGAGATGAGGCCTATGTGTTGGAGGTTAAAGCAACCCCACAGCGTTGTTGTATACACAAATGGTTGCGGTATGGGACGGGTTCAAGTGGGCGAAGTGCCAAGCTAAGCTGGCCCGACTTACACCTTTTGATAAAGGGTTAGCCCATCTTGACCCGCAAACGCCTTTGCCTGTCCCCGCTCGATCAAGCAATTGAGATGGGCAATCGCCTCCCCAGTCGCCATGCCAAGCACGTCAGGACTGATGGTGCGCTTAAACAGCGCCGAAAAGCAGTCGACCGCAGACTTTGGCGTGTCGATCCAAATGGCGAGCCTTGAGAGCGCGCTTTCATGATTATCGATCAAATCGTCCAAACGGCGGTGAAGGCCAACAAAAGGCTCATTATGCGAAGGCAGCACCAAGACATCGCTGGGTAAAGCTGCCTTGAGCTTTTGGCAGGAAAAGATCCAATCCGACATCGGATCGCCCGCCGGCTCAGTGGGAAAAACCGACACATTTGAGGAAATGCGCGGCAAAACTTGATCGCCTGATATAACGAGATTGAGGTCGGGTTGGAATAAACAGGCATGTTCGGGTGAATGACCACTCCCCATAATCACTTGCCACTGATGCGGACCAATCAAGATGGTGTCGCCATCGCTGATGCGTTTGAAAGCATCTGGCAAACGCGAGACAGCCTTCCCAAACCCACCAAATCGGACGCGATATGTATCCAGGGCATCCTCGTCCCATCCTGCGCGGCGATAAAATGAAATCGCAACGTCTGGCGCATCTCGACCTGTATCAGCGACCAAGGTGCGGCAAGTCAGATACTCCAGTCGAGACATCCATAATTGGGCATCAAATTTGCGTATAATCCAACCGGCAAGCCCAACATGGTCTGGGTGCATATGAGTGATGATCACACGCTTGACGGGCAATCCCTGAAGCTGCGTGTCGAAAATCGCGCGCCAATGCAGGCGTGTTTCCTCAGTCGCTATGCCCGTATCGACGATCGTCCAACCCGCGTCGTCACGCAACAGCCACACATTGATCCATTTGAGCGAGAAGGGAAGCGGCATGCGAACCCAAAACACGCCATCAGCAATTTCCTTAATGTCGCCGGGCAGAGGTGGTTGCCCGCAGGGATAATCCAATCCTTTGACAGAAACTAAGTCTTGACCATCCATCGACATCGGCTGGATCCTTTTTGAGAGAGCCATTGTGTGCGGTTTACACGCAGATCAACGTCTTCCTCTGTGTCGGGGTCTGATGTCTATAAGCCCGGATCAAAAGTTGCCACGTCAAAGACTTGATCCATGGTATCAGCTGGGTTTTCGCAACAAGGGCCACCCACAGGCTTGGCGGGGATTCCAGCGACTGTGCAGCCTGCGACGACATCATGCAGGACAACCGAGCCTGAGGCGATGCGGGCCCCCTCGCCTACTTTGATATTACCCAGAATCTTCGCGCCCGCCCCGATCAAGACGCCGGCGCCAATTTTGGGATGGCGATCACCGCCCTCTTTTCCTGTGCCGCCGAGTGTGACGTTGTGCAGCATCGAGACATTGTCGCCGACCACTGCCGTCTCGCCAATAACAATGCCAGTGGCATGGTCCATAAAGATACCTTGGCCGAGTTTGGCGGCGGGATGGATATCGAGCTGCAAGAGTTCCGCAACCCGGCTTTGGAGGTAAAATGCCAGCATCTCGCGCCCAGAAATCCATAGATGATGGGCCACTCGATAGGCTTGAAGCGCGGCAAAGCCTTTGTAATAGAGAAAAGGTTGGACATAAGTCAGGCAAGCTGGATCGCGCATCTTTACAACGTGAACATCAGCTATCGCGCTCGCAACAATGCTGGGATCATCGTCGAAAGCTCCAACACAGACCTCGCGGATTTGTAGCGCATTCATATCCGCTCCGCCCAGTTTTTGAGCGAGCTGATAGGATAAAGCGTCACCAAAGCTGGCATGATTGAGAATCGTGGCATTGAGAAGACTGGCCAGAATCGGCTCTTCTGCAGCGGCGGTGGCGGCTTCAATTCGCAATGTCGACCAGACCCGCGCATTTACCGTGGGGGCCACAAGCTCTAAGTTTGCGCTGGCCATAGGCTAGAATCCCGACTTTTTTACCAACATCGCCTCGCAGAGAGTCGCTGGCAATTTTCCCATACATGCTAATTGGTGTGCCCGCATGACAGTTACAAGAGTAAGTGCATCACGGATAAGGCCCGTGTCAATCTCGACAAGAAGCTCAGTGAAGTGCAACCTGCGCAGGCTCAAAATCTCAGTCGGATCGGGCGCGCATTGGCCGAGGCTGAGATCATAGGCGATGTAGCTATAGCCGACTTCGTCACAGATTGAGTTTGACACATCAAACTCCAGCACCTTGATCAGCGAGCCGGCAGTCACGCCTGCTTCTTCCTCTAACTCGCGACGGGCCCCTATTTCTAAATCCTCATCATAGGGGACGCCACCTTCGGGTATTTCCCAGGACCAGCTATCAGTGGGCCGGCGCCATTGTCCGATCAGCCAGACATCGCCATTGGCCTCAATCGGCAATATCGCCACGGCGCGGTTTTTGAAGTGCACGATCCCATAAATACCGGGATTACCATCAGGCCGAATGACTTCTTGGTGCTCAACTTCAATCCATGGGTTTTGATAGACAGTGGCGCTGGAAACCAGTTCAAATGGATCAGATGGAAGCATGTCGATATTGGTCTTTCAAATGGGTGGCGGAACAGCGGCCAACATCACAAAACATAATGCACGGGTCGACCAAGTCGGCTATGTTATAGGTCTTATGACGATTGCACTCCATAGCCTCCCAGCACCGCCTCAACCCAATGACGAATTGCCAGCCCCAATTGCCGATCAGGCATTTCTTGAGATGCTGGCGCTGCGCCGCTCCATTAAAGTAGCCCATTTGGCTCAACCTGGGCCGGACGATGACACACTCAACGCCATCTTGGAGATTGGGGCCCGCGTGCCCGATCATGGGAGACTGGGGCCTTGGCGGTTTATCATTCTCGCGGGCGAGGATCGCTTCGCTTATGGCAAATTGGTAGCGGGGCTCTTGCATCATCGCTATCCCGGCTTAGACGAGGCGAGCTTGCAGATGGAGGCTGACAGATTTGCGCGCGCGCCTGTGGTTGTGGCCGTCATCTCTAACACCGATCCGGGAAGCAAAATCCCAGAGTGGGAGCAGATATTGTCCGCGGGCGCGGTGTGTTACAATGTGACATTGGCCGCGCGTGGCTTTGGTTTCGGGAGCGTCTGGCTCAGTGAATGGAGCGCCTATGATCGCGACGCGTTGCGCCTTTTAGGCTTAAGCGACAGCGAGAGACTGGCGGGGTTCATTTATATCGGCAGGCCGACGCAGGCCCCAATTGAGCGCCCTCGCCCTGATGCTCGTACCCGCATCAGTACATGGTCGGCCCCCGCATGAAGAAGCGTGGCTTACGCATGTATATCCTCTGGACCTTTTGGGGCTTTAGCTTGCTTTTGGTCATCATGGCCTATGTGATGCGCGATAATTTGTTTCGTGCCACCATCGCCCCAGCGGTGCCGTTCCAAGTCGATGAGCAGCCTCCGGCACCCGATTATAATGATGCAGCGGCTTGGGCGATCCGGCCTCAAGGTCGCGCTCAACTAGCCAGCGGTGCGGATGTGTTCTTTGTTCATCCGACTACGGCTTGGAGCGCGGCCGACGGCTGGAACGCCGACATCGCCGATCCGATTTCCCGCACCCGATTAGAAGATGTAGCACTTCCCAATCACGGCGCGCCGTTTGCCGCCGCCGGATCGATATGGGCGCCGCGCTATCGCCAAGCTGTCCTTTATGCGTCCTTGGCGCGGCGTGAAGACAGTCGCGAAGCCTTGAACTTTGCTTATCAAGATGTTGCGCGGGCCTTTGAGGCTTTCAAAGCGGCGCGCAATCCCAACCGAAAGATGCTTCTGGTGGGCGTTGGCCAAGGTGGTCTGCATGTGCTGCGGCTTTTACAATCTGATCCCAGTTTAGGGGAGATGGTGTCGGCGACATACATGATTGATCAGCCTGTGCCTGTTGGACTTTATGATGGCGCGCAAGCCGTCAAAGGCTTCCCAAAGCCTTGCAACAACCTCAGCTCGCGTCAGTGTTTCATCAGCTATAATGCGCTTGATGGCGGCGACAGCCGCGGCGCGACACTTATTGGTACGCGCGCGATGATTTGGACACAGGCCAAAGGCTATCACTCTCTGGCTGGTCAGAAATTTGCCTGTGTCAACCCACTGACTGGGGGCACCGACCTTTCTGATGCTCCGGCCAGCGCTAACCGGGGGTCGGCAGCGGCAACGGGGCTAGAGCGGGGCCTAAATCCTGCGCTTTTGCCCGGTGAAAC
>JBEINE010000101.1:0-11357 GCA_040378245.1 Hyphomonadaceae bacterium
AGAAATTTCGAGAAGATCCACACCCAAGGCCTCCAGCCATTGTGCAACTTGAACGCTGTCGGTTGTGCTCAGCCCGCCTTTTTGAAAGTCAGAGGAGTTGAGTTTAACACCAATCCCAAAACCCTGCCCAGTCACAGCTTTGCAGCGCTTGACGATTTCCAATAGAGGCCACGCGCGGTTTTCCAGACTGCCGCCAAAACGATCCGCACGCTGATTAGCCAACGGACTTAGGAAACTTGATAGCAAATAACCATGGGCAGCGTGAACTTGAATGCCGGTAAATCCAACAGACTGGCAATATTGCGCCCCATCAGTAAAGGCCTTGATCACGGCCTCAATATCGCTTTCGCTCATGGCTTGTGGCTGACCAAATTGGCCACCGGGCAAGCCCAGTTTAACAGCGGACGGGGCTTTGGGATGAGGGTTGATGAGCTTTTGGGTTTGCCGGCCGGCATGGGATAATTGCGCCCAGAGATGGGTTCCATGAGCGGTGCCAGCGGCTGTCCAAGCCTTAAATGCCGCTGAGGCCTCAGGCGTCATCTGGCCTGAGATAATGACATTGCCCGGCCGTTCCAGGTGGGATGGATCGACTATGACATTACCCGTGATCAGAAGGCCACAACCCCCTTCGGCCCAACCCTGATACAAGCGGGCCAAGCCGGGCGTCGGCACGCCGTCACTATCACCAAGGCCTTCAGTCATCGCCGCCTTGGCAAGGCGGTTCTTTAGAACAATACCGCAGGCTAGGGTCAGGCTTGAGTGCAATGTCGTTTGGGTCAATGACAATTTCTCCGTGATGAGAGGCAATAGCAAAGCGCGTCCAACTCAGTGATCATAGCCGACTTGTCATGACCTGCCAAATCCATGTCCCTCGCCTTGGAAGTCAAGTGGACGTGCCTTATGAATAAAGGATGACCCAAACAATAGGACCAGATAGCCGCGTTACGCTCGTTGACGGGTCCGGCTATATTTTTCGCGCCTATCATGGCCTGCCGCCTTTGACTCGCAAAAGCGATGGTGCGCCGATTGGCGCGGTGTCGGGCTTTTGCAATATGATTTATAAGTTGATCGCCGATGAGCGTGACGCCGATCAGCCTAGCCATCTCGCAGTCATTTTTGACGCTTCGGGCCAAACGTTTCGCAACGATATTTATCCTCTCTATAAGGCCCATCGCCCGCCTGCGCCTGAAGATCTTGTTCCCCAGTTTCCGATGATCCGCGAAGCGACGCGTGCCTTTGGCCTGCCCTGTATTGAGCTCGCCGGCTATGAGGCTGATGATTTGATTGCCACTTATGCGCGCCAAGCGGCGGCTTTGGGCGCTAGAGTTCGCATCTTGTCGTCTGACAAAGACCTGATGCAACTCATCAATGATCAGATCAGTCTCCATGATCCGATGAAAGATCGCCCTATGGGGGCGGAAGCTGTGATGGAGAAATTTGGCGTTACGCCAGACAAAGTCATTGACGTCCAATCGCTCGCCGGTGATAGCGCCGACAATGTGCCCGGGGCGCCGGGCATTGGCCCTAAAACCGCGGCTGAGCTTTTGAGCCTTTATGGCACCTTGGAAAATCTGCTCGATCACGCAGGCGAAATCAAACAGCCCAAGCGTCGGGAAACCTTGATCAAATTCCGTGAACAGATTGAAATCTCAAAGCGCTTGGTGACTTTGATGGATGATGTGCCAGTGTTGGAGCATCTCGAACATTTTTATGTGCGCGAACCTGACCCTGAGACCCTTTTCGCCTTTTTACGCAAGATGGAATTACGCACGCTGACAAGTCGCGTCGAAGCGGGATTTAAGCGCGACGGTTACATTGCTGATAAGGCCCATCATGACGGGGCCGGGACCCCAGACACTGCGGACACGCCAGAAGTCACCAGCTTCGCACCTATCCATACAGAGGTCTATGAAACGGTGACAACGCTTGAGCGTCTCCACGATTGGATCGCCCGCATCAAGGCACAAGGCTTTGTGGCTGTCGATACCGAAACCGATGCGCTTAGCTCAGTCAGTGGTGGACTGGTTGGCATTTCCTTAGCGGTCGAGCCCAGTATTGCCTGCTATATTCCTGTAGGGCACGTCACGGGAAGCGAGCGGGGCAAAAATGGTGACTTATTTGCCGATCCCGCCGATGCGCTCTCTTTGTTGCCCGGGCAAATGCCATTGGACCCCGTCTTAGCCGCGCTGAAACCGCTCTTGGAAGATGATGCCATCCTGAAAATCGGGCAGAATATCAAATATGACCTCGCGGTATTTGCCCAACATGGTATCACGCTTGGTCCTATTGATGACACGATGCTGATGAGCTTTAGTCTGGATGCGGGTCGTTACAATCATGGCATGGACGAGCTGTCCGTCCGCATACTGGAGCATAAGCCGATTTCATTCAAAGAAATCTGCGGCTCGGGCAAGGCCCAGATCACCTTTGACCGTGTGCCCCTAGATGTCGCAACCCGCTATGGGGCCGAAGATGCCGATGTGACCTTACGGCTCTGGCATATTCTCAAGCCACGCCTATCGAAGGAGCGGTCGACAACGGTTTATGAGACCCTCGAGCGGCCTTTGGTGCCCGTTATTGCGGCCATGGAAGCCGCAGGTGTTAAGGTCGATGTGGCTGAATTGTCCCGCCTATCACTGGATTTTGGCCAACGCATGCTGGCTTTAGAAGCCCAAGCGCATGAACAAGCAGGCGTTCGCTTCAATCTGGGTAGTCCTAAGCAGCTGGGCGAAATCCTATTTGATAAAATGGGCTTGCCAGGGGGCAAAAAGACTGCGACCGGTCAATGGTCGACGGATGCTTCAATGCTGGAAGATCTGGCGGGCCAAGACCACCCGTTGCCCCGCACCATTGTTGATTGGCGCACAATCGCCAAACTCAAAAGCACCTATAGCGATGCGCTTAAAGACGCGATCAATCCGGCAACGGGCCGGGTCCATACCTCTTATAACATGGTGGGGGCGGCTACGGGTCGTTTGTCATCAACCGATCCCAATTTGCAGAATATCCCGATCCGCACTGAAGAAGGTCGTCGCATTCGTCACGCCTTTATCGCAGAGCCCGGCCATGTGCTGATCTCGGCCGATTATAGCCAGATAGAGCTGCGTCTATTAGCGCATGTTGGCGATATCCCGCAGCTGAAGAAGGCCTTTATCGAGGGCTATGATATTCATGCGATGACGGCTTCAGAAATGTTTGGCGTGCCCATAGACGGCATGGACCCGATGATACGTCGCCAAGCTAAGGCGATTAATTTCGGCATCATTTACGGTATTTCGGCATTTGGTCTGGCGCGGCAATTAGGCATCCCCCAAAGTGAGGCTCGCGATTATATCGCGACCTATAAACAGCGTTTTCCCGGCATCCAGATTTATATGGACCAGATGAAAGCCATGGCGCGCGAAAATATGTATGTAGAGACGGTTTTTGGCCGCCGCTGTTGGGTTCCGGGGATCATGGCCAAAAGTCAAGCCGAACAGGCCTTTGCCGAACGTCAAGCCATCAACGCGCCTTTGCAGGGTGCAGCTGCCGACATCATTAAGCGCGCGATGATCCGTCTGCCGGGGGCGCTTGGCAAAGCCCAGCTCTCGGCCCGCATGCTCTTGCAGGTTCATGACGAGCTTGTGTTTGAAGCGCCAGCGTCAGAGGCAGAGGCCACATGCGCTTTGGTCTCGAAAGTCATGGAAAATGCCGCTATGCCCGCCGTGCAAATGTCTGTGCCGCTGGTGGTGGACGCCCGCTTTGCGGCCAATTGGGCGCAAGCTCATTGATATCCTTGGAATAGCGCGATGAAATTCACTTTGTCCTGGTTGAAGGATCACCTCACCACAGATGCCACCCTTGACCAATTGCTGTCTGCCATGACGATGGCAGGCCTTGAGGTTGAGGATTGCGTTGATCGCGGTCAAAAGCTCGCGGCCTTTAGTGTCGCCCGCATTATTGAGGCCGTGCAGCATCCCAATGCCGATCGCTTACGCGTCTGTCAGGTTGAGACGGGCGAAGGCATCAAAGAAATCGTGTGCGGTGCCCCCAATGCCCGCGCGGGGCTTGTAACAATCTATGCCCCATTGGGAACCTATATTCCAGGCAGCGGCATTACTTTGGTGTTGCGCGATGTGCGCGGCGTCGCCTCCAACGGCATGTTGTGCTCAGCCGCTGAGCTTGAAATGGCCAGTGACAGTGATGGCATCATAGAGCTCGACCCGTCGCTTACTATTGGCATGTCCGCGGCTGAGGCCTTGGGATTGAATGATGCGGTGATTGATTTTGAAGTCACCCCCAATCGTCCTGATTGGCTGGGCGTGGCGGGCATTGCGCGCGAGTTGGCCGCTGCAGGGCTTGGCACTTTGAAAGACGTGGCTATTGCGCCCATCAAGGGTGAGTTTGCGTGCCCCATCAATGTTACGATTGAAGCGCCTGATGCCTGCCCCATGTTTGCCGGGCGCTTGATAAGGGGTGTCAAAAATGGTCCCAGCCCTAAATGGTTGGCCGATAAACTGCGCGCCATTGGTTTGCGCCCGATCAATGCCCTCGTTGATGTCACAAACTTCCTATCCTATGATCGCGCCCGCCCGCTACATGTCTATGATGCTGGTCTTTTGGGCGGCGGGGTTGTTGCGCGCATGGCCAGGCCGGGGGAGCGCTTTAATGCGCTTGACGGCAAGGATTATGACTTATCACCCGCCATGTGCGTGATTGGCGATGCTAATGGCCCTCTTGGCCTTGGCGGTATCATGGGCGGCAACAGCACAGGCTGTAGCGAGGCGACCACTGACGTCTTCATCGAGAGCGCTTTGTTTGCGCCGCTTACTATTGCTGCGACGGCGCGGGCTTTAGGGATCAACTCAGACGCTAAATACCGCTTTGAGCGCGGCGTTGATCCGGGCTTTGTGGTCGAGGGCCTCCATCTCGCGACGCGCCTTATTTTGGATATGTGTGGCGGGCAGGCGTCTGACATTGTCATTGCGGGTTCCACGCCAGCGGCTAACCAGCCCATTGACTTCACTGTGAGCGAAGTCTCACGTTTAACAGGTTTGACCTTAGCCGATGGCGCGATTGATACGATCCTGATGGCCCTTGGATTCATACCTGAAGTCACCGGGCCGGGCCGTCGCCGCGTCGGTGTGCCTTCGTGGCGTCATGACGTCAAAGGGCCAGCGGATTTGGTGGAAGATATTGCCCGCATTGCGGGCTTTGACCATCTGCCAATCGCTCAATTGGCGCCCCGCCCCGGCCGCAAAGAGCCGATTTTGACCGCCGCGCAAAACCGCATCCGTTTAGGCCGTCGAGCGCTGGCCACGCGCGGCTGGATGGAGGCTGTAACATGGAGTTTTGCCAGCACCGCGACCTGTGAGTTGTTTGGCGCCAGCCAAGGCGGGGGTGCTCTGGTGCTGGCCAATCCGATAGCTTCAGACCTTGAGTGTATGCGCCCAAGCGCGCTCATCCACCTGCTTTTGGCGGCGGGGCGGAATTCTGACAGGGGCTATAATGATTTGGCCTTGTTTGAGGCTGGCCCGATTTATCTGGGTGATGGCGAACATGATCAGGAGAGCGTCATTGCTGGGGTCACCCAAGGGCGTATGCGCCATTGGAGCGGGGAGATGGCCCCCGATGTTTATAGCGTCAAAGCCGATCTCATGGCGGTTCTTGACGCGATGAGCGCGCCCATCGGGGGTGTTCAGGTGGTTCAGGGCGCGCGGTCGTGGTGGCATCCTGGCCGCTCGGGCTCGCTGAAATTAGGGCCAAAATCTGTGCTCGCAGAGTTTGGCGAGATCCATCCCCGCGTTCTCAAAGCCATGGGCCTAGAGGGTCCAATTCTGGCGTTTGAGCTATTTTTGAATGCTTTGCCACCGCAAAAGGCCAAACTCAGCAAGTCAAAAGGTAAGCTTGACATCTCGCCGCTGATGCCACTGACCCGTGATTTTGCCTTTGTGGTGAAAGCCGACAAGCCAGCGGGGGATATCGTCCGGGCCGTCGCGGGCGCGGATAAAGCCTTGATCAGTGATGTTTCAGTGTTTGATGTTTATCAGGGTTCTGGGGTGCCAGACGGCGAGGTGTCACTGGCCGTGCAAGTGACCCTAACCCCCCATGACAAGACCCTGACCGATGCGGAGATTGAGGCTGTGTCGGTCAAAATAATCGCTGCGGTGATCAAACAAGGTGCTCGGTTGCGATAGAGGCGGTTTTACTTGATTTAACGGGGCGCAAAGCCCGCTTTGGACCCAATCAACTACCTAGACGCGCAACCTAGTTCTAAAAGAACCAGACGCACTCCAGTCCTGTCAGCGAACAGGCTCAATATTGATTGAAGAGAAAATCTAAAGTCTGCGGCGACTTGCGTTTGTTGAGATTTTGTCTCACTTTAGACAAGCACGCGCCAGATAAACGCGCGACCGACTGAGGGGACGACATGCGTAAAATTTTGCTTTCATCCGTGACGGCGGCTGTGCTGTGTTTTGCGGCATCAACAACCGCCATGGCACAAGCTCTAGCCAATTCTGACGCCGAAGTGGTCATCGTAACGGCGCAAAAGCGGGAAGAAAACCTGCAAAAGGTACCAGCCGCGGTATCGGTATTGTCTGCCGCAACTTTGGCCAATGCAAATGCCGTTAACATTGAAGGCATCACCACGCTGATCCCATCCCTGACCTTTAACAAAGGTGGGACGACGTTGAACTCGTCGCTGTTTTTGCGTGGCGTTGGCACCATCAATTTCTCAATCGCAGCAGAGCCCAGTGTAGCTTTTGTTTTGGACGGCGTCGTCATGGCCCGTGCCGGCGAAGCCTTTGGCGATCTCTATGATTTGCAGCGCTTGGAAGTGTTGCGTGGACCTCAGGGTACGTTGTTTGGCAAAAATGCCTCAGCTGGTGTTGTTAACGTCGTCTCCAAAAAAGCCGGTGAGGTGTTTGCCTTTGAAGGGGAAGTTTCAGCCTTCTCTGAGAACGAATATAAGGGCAAGCTTGCTATTGATTTGCCCCTTGGTGAGCGCGCGCGGTCGCGCCTGACCGCATTTGTTGCTGACTATGACGGCAATATCACCAATCGTTTCAGCGCTACCAACAATGGTTCGGGCACTTCGAAGATCAACGGCTATTCCCGTTGGGGCTTGCGGGCTGTTACCGATATCGACGTGTCCGACAAACTGGCCTTAACGATCATTGCTGACTACCGCAAAGCGGATGACGATTGCTGCGCCTCTGTTGTGATCGCGCCACCGGCTAACCCAGCGGTGCTTAACCAGTTGCCGGGCGTAAGATTCAATGGCCTTGGAACCCGTGAAGTTAATCAAGACTTTATCGTCGGCACCAAGGAAGAAGCATGGGGCGTTTCGGCGCAGGCCGATTATGAGCTGGGTAATGGGTTCCTACTCACATCCATCACGGCTTATCGCTCCTGGGCCAATACCGAGTTGCGCGAGGGGGACTTCCGGTCTCGTCCAGCCCTTTATGTGGGCAATGCTTTTGCCGGGATTGACGATTTTGGACCCCAGGATTCAACGACTTTCTCGCAGGAGCTGCGTCTGACGTCGCCAGCGGGTGAGAAGTTGGAATACAGCATTGGCGCTTATTATTATGTTGCCGATAATGAGCGCACCTTCCGCCGCAATGTACTTCGTTGCGAATCGACAACATTGGCAGTCGATGCATCGGGCCTGGCCCCTTGCGCTCAAGGGTCTTCGGTATTCCTCAATACGTTCTCGCAATCGACCTTCGGGTCTAAATCGACCAATTATGCGATATTTGGGAATGGTTCCTATGATCTGACCGAAAGACTAAGTTTGATCGGCGGTTTGCGCTATACGAGGGATGAATTGTCATTTTTCCATAACCGCACAACACCCGCACCCTTTGCTGGTATCACAGGATTGACCAATCTGCTGTCGGGCTATGTCGGCTCAACCGATGAAACCAATGTCTCTGGAAAAATCGGCGTTCAATATGTCGTCAGTGACGAGATTGACACCTATGTCAGCTATACCACGGGTTACAAAGGCCCCGCCTATAACGTCTTCTTCAATATGGCTGCCACGGCTCTACCACCCATTGAGGCGGAAACCGCAGAATCTATCGAGCTTGGCCTCAAGGCCCGCTGGTGGGACGGGCGGATCGTTGCCAATCTGGCTTGGTATCAGGCTAAGTATGAGAACTTCCAAGCCAATAGCCCAGACATCCTCAATGGTCTGGTCGTAACCCGCTTAACCAATGCAGGCAATGTTTCAACGCAAGGTTGGGAGCTTGATTTTTCAATCCGCCCGATCTCAGGCTTGCGCATCTCTGGCGGTCTAGCCCTGACGGACGCTCAGATCGATAAGTTCAAGACACCCGGCACAGGCGTTCTCAGTTCGGCCCGACAGGGTGAGCGTTTGCCCTTTGCTCCAGAGGTCAAGAGCACGGTTGCAGTGGATTATGACGTAAGGCCCGCTTCGCTGCCGTTTGATGTGCGTTATTCGGCATCTTTATCCTCAACTGGCGAACAGCGCACGTCCATCCCTGATAATGCTGCGGCAATCAACCCGGCTACTTTCCTGCCAGGCTTCACCAATTTGGATGCTAGCGTCACCTTCTCAACGAAAGACAATCGCTACAGCCTCGCTATTGTCGGAAAGAACTTGACCGACAGCGACCGCCCCGCTTTTATTGAAAACTCAGGCGCCGGTCTTGTTTCGCGTTTCCCACGTGAGGCCGATGCCTATTATGGTATCACACTTAAAGCCAGATTCGGGGGCTAAAGCATGAGCGGATCAGATGCGGCGGGATATGACTTGTCTGGTGTGTCCCGTCGCACCGCTCTAACCGTGTTGGGTAGCTCACTGGTTACCGCCGCTTGCTCGCAAGACAGCGGTGCCGCTGCCAAAGGCGTCAAACTGGCGTTTCAGAAGAATGGCGTCATGCTGGTGGCCCAAACGCGCGGGTCGCTTGTTGAACCCTTGAAGGCCAGCGGCATTACGCCTTTGACATGGGTTGAGTTTCCTTCAGGTCCGCCTTTGCTGGAGGCAATGGCGGTGGGGGCTGTTGATGTTGGCCTGACCGGCGATACGCCGCCCATCTTCTCTCAAGTTGCGGGCGCGCCAATCAAATATGTCGCTCAAGTTCGCCTGTCTGGCAAAGCAGGCGGGATTCTCACTCCCAAGGGGTCGTCGATCCAGACCTTAAAGGACCTCAAAGGTAAGAAACTCTGCTATACGCGCGGGTCTTCGGCGCACAATAGCGCGGTGATAGCGCTTGAAAGCGCGGGTTTGTCGATCAATGATGTTGAAAGCGTCAATCTCGGCCCCGCCGACGCCGCTGCCGCCTTTACGCAAGGCGGCATAGATGCGTGGGTGATCTGGGATCCCTATTTCACTCTAGGATTGCGCGACCAAGGTGCACGCAAACTCATAGGCCTTGATGAATTGGGCGGTGGGGCGAGTTTCTTGTTGGCCAATGCCAAATTTGTCGAAGCCAGGCCTGACGACTTAAAAGCTATCCTAGGTGCTATTGCCCAAGAAGGCGTCTGGTGTGCGGCCAATACGGACGAAGTCGCCGCCATCACCGCCAAAGCATCGGGCTTGGAACTGGACTTGCTCAAAGACACAATGAAACGCACGGACTTTAAGGTTGAGCCTTTGTCTGATGACGTGATTGCAGCTCAACAAGCCAATGTGGATCGGTTTGTAGCGCTTAAAATCATCCCAAAATCTGTCTCCGTCGCTGACGCGGTGTGGCGAGGCTGGACTGGGTAATTTGTCATGACCGCCAGTCGGCCGACCTATCATAGTGCTTTGCCTTGGCTGGTGCCGCTTGGTCTTGTGGTCTTGTGGCAGGTATGCGCCAGTCTGGGTTGGCTGCCGCCCAATATTCTGCCTGCCCCCAGCGCTGTCTTGAACGCGGCGTGGGAGAAAACCTTGGACGGTAGTCTGCCATCGAATCTGGGTGTCAGTTTTGCCCGGGCGGTCAGTGGGTTGGTGATCGGTGGTGCGATTGGCTTTAGTCTGGGCCTACTCAACGGTCTGTCGAAATTGGGCGAGGCTTTGCTTGACCCAACGCTTCAGATGATCCGCAATGTGCCTCATCTCGCCCTTATTCCCTTAGTCATTATTTGGTTTGGAATCGGCGAAAGCGCGCGCCTATTCCTTGTGGCACTGGGCGTATTTTTTCCGATCTATCTCAATACACTGCACGGTGTCCGCAATGTCGATCCTCAACTGATCGAGATGGGCAAAATCTATGGCATGGATAATCGGACATTATTCACACGCGTGATATTGCCTGGTGCCTTGCCGTCGATTTTCGTGGGAATGCGCTTTGCGCTCGGCGTCATGTGGTTAACGCTCATCGTGGCCGAAACCATTGCCGCAAACTCCGGGATTGGTCATATGGCGATGGCAGCGCGCGAGTTTATGCAAACCGATATCGTCGTTTTATCCATTGTGATTTATGCGATTTTAGGAAAATTGGCTGATAGTGCGACGCGAATCTTAGAGGCCAAATTCCTAAGCTGGAACCCCGCTTATGCCACGGCGAAGGCAGGGCAATAATATGGCTAAACCTAAACCCGATATGTCGCGCGGTTCGCCCGTTTCGCTGGCTTCAGTCACGAAAGCCTTTGGGTCCAATGTGGTACTGGAGGGCGTGACTTTGGATATCCCAGCGGGGCAGTTTGTGTCGATTGTTGGAAAATCAGGCTGCGGGAAATCAACCCTTTTGCGCCTGATGATGGGTCTAGATCCGGTCTCGGGCGGCACTTTGATCGCGCCCGCCATCAAAGCCGGCCAAGCCCGCATCGTCTTTCAAGAGCCGCGTCTTTTGCCGTGGGCAACAATCCAAGAGAATGTCAACGTTGGCTTGGGCGGCAAAACGAAAGCTCACGGGGGCGATGCGGCCGTTACGGCCATCTTGGCCGAAGTCGCGCTGACAGGGCGTGAGACGATGTGGCCCTCCCAATTGTCAGGCGGTATGCGCCAGCGGGTGGCCTTAGCGCGGGCACTGGTCTCTGAGCCGACATTGCTTGCCCTTGATGAGCCATTGGGCGCGCTGGACGCACTGACCCGCATCGACATGCAGGCTTTGCTCGAAGGGGTGTGGCAAGATTTAGGCTTCACGGCCTTGATGGTGACCCATGATGTCGGTGAGGCCGTCGCACTTGGCGACCGAGTGATCCTGCTTGACCAAGGCCGTGTTGTCCTTGACCTTGACGTCAGTTTGCCCCGCCCCCGCAAACGCGGAACGCCTGAGTTTGGCGCGCTAGAAGCGCAGATTCTCGACAAGCTATTCGGGGATGACCCTCGCCCTCGCGGCGCGCATTGAGACTTAGAGCGGGCTGGTGCTTTTAGAACCAAGTCGCGCGTCTAGGTATCTGATTTAGGGTCTGTTTATCCC
>JBEINE010000215.1:0-4261 GCA_040378245.1 Hyphomonadaceae bacterium
GAGAGGCTGGCGAGGGGGTGATTGCAATTGATGGCAAGACACTGCGCCGTTCGTTCAACTGGACTTGTAACGGTTCTGTTCCGGTGCAGCGAGTTCGTTGTTAGGCCGCCTTTGCTTCGAAAGCCAGTGGGCTGATGCCGCCGAGGTATGAGTGTCGGCGACGTGGGTTATAAAAGCCGTTGATGTATTGGAAGATGGCGGTGTGGGCTTGCCGACGGGTAGGCCAGCTGTGCCGCCAAATCAGTTCGGCTTTGATGGTTTTGAAGAACGTCTCGACAGCGGCATTGTCATAACAATTACCCTTACCGCTCATGGAAGGCAGCATTTTATAGGCGGTAAGGCGCTTTTTGTAGTCGCCAGATGCGTATTGGCTCCCCCATTCTTTTGTATTTGGCGCTGTGGAAGATGCAGCCTGGCTGGGGATCGCGCAGACGGGCGGCCATGTCAAAAGCCCGGATTGCCAAGTCCCTTTTCATACGGTCACTGACGGCCCAGCCAATGACGCGACGTGAGTGAAGGTCGATGACTACGGCTAAATAGAGCCAGCCCTCCGCTGTCCAGAATGGAGTAAGAAGCGCTTTCGCGCTTCTCCTCCCCGAACCGTACGTGCACCTTTCAGCGCATACGGCTCTCCATTTAAGTTTGGCCCATGGCCATAGCGACATCATGATATCTTGACGTCATTGTCCTGCGCCCGTCATCTGTTGGGATGTAGGGATTTGAGGGCGGATTGCGCCAGCGGAACGACATCTTGGGGCTGGAGACCAGCCGTTGGAGTGCGCGTCCGACTTTGTTGCCACGTTCACTGGTGCCATAGATCAGCCAAGTTTTAGCTTTTCCGCTGGCCTCGCTTCGGTACCATTTACGCATCAAAGGTTTGATACGAGAACGATATTTGCGCGCGAGCCAATGCCCAAGTTTCCAGAACACCACATGGTCAATATGGCGATAGGTCTAGGCCGTGAAGTCAGTGAATTTGTAGAAGGCCGCCCATCCCCGCAATTGCTGGTTCAGGCGGTCTATCATGTCGACCACAAAGCGATCATGATCACGGGACAATTGCTCAGACAGCTTGTGTGAAAAAGCCTGAGCCTTGTCCTTGGGTATATTACTTACAACCCGCATTGTACCTTTTGGCCCACGTTTACGAATGATATGATGTCCCAGAAAGACAAAGCCATCATTGACATGTGTGATATGGGTTTTGTCCATATTCAATCTCAATTTTAGCTTACCTTCTAAGAACGCCTTGCATTCTTCGCGCAGACTTTCAGCCTGTGCCTTTGTCCCTTTGACGATAACCACAAAGTCATCGGCGTAGCGGCAATAGGCAACAGCAGGTTTCCACTCTCGGTTCTCACGAATAGAGAGAGGGCGTTGCTGTTTGATGCCGAAGTTCCAAGCCCAGCGATCTTTACGAGCCTTCTTGTTTAGGTATTTCCCCTCAAGCCACGCATCAAACTCATTGAGCATGATGTTGGACAAGAGCGGTGATAGAACACCGCCTTGGGGGACCCCTTCACTGGCGGCACTGAACAGACCACGATCAACGTGACCAGATTTCAGAATTTGCCAAAGAAGATCGAGAAAGCGCTGGTCGCATATCCGTCGCCGTACCGATTTAAGTAGCAGCCGATGGTGGACCGTATCAAAGTAGCTGGAGAGGTCACCCTCTATGACCCAGCGGCCCTTGGTGTCGGAACTGTCCTGTAGCTGAAGCTTTACGGTACGAACGGCATGATGAACGCTTCGCTGAGGCCTGAAACCATAGGAATCGCGATGGAAATCGCTTTCCCAAATGGGTTCCATTGCCATCAGCATTGCCCTTTGGACGATGCGATCAATCAAGGTTGGTATACCCAGTGGTCTGAGCTTGCCATTGCTTTTGGGGATATAGATACGCTTAACCGCTGTTGGGCGATACGTGCCCGCCAGCAATTCTGACTGGAGCCGCGCCAGATGAATATCCAGTTCTGGTTCCAGTCTTCGCTTATCCATACCGTCCAGTCCCGGCGTTTTGGCACCCGAAGACGCCAGAACGATACGGGCTGCTTGGGCAAGCCAGACCTTGTTCGTGATGAGCCGTAAAAGACGGTCAAACCGTCGGTTTGGATCTTCTGTAGCCCATGTTGCGAGCTTGTGTTGCATGTCGCTGATTATCAAAGGTCTTCACCTGATTGTGGTCAGTTAATGGGCACTTCAAGCGTCTTAAACTGCCCCCCTTCGCCATGTGATCGGCTTTCCCGAACTCGGACTACTACGGAGGCTCTGCCAACATGCTGGTCATCAGGGTCAACTCCCTTGGCATTCCAGCATGCCTTCCCTCGTTCATATGCTAGACTTCCAACGTATCGGTGAGGTTGCCGGTCGCAGTCTTTATCCTTGCTTTCCGCAAGTCGATGTCGAGGTTCAGGTATGACTGCATTCGCCCCTGAACTCATAAAAAGCTTCCTACATGTAAGCTCCCTATTTCAGCGTCGTCCAGCTACATGTCTTTGGACGCTCTCAACATTCCACCTGTTAAACCGTGTGGGTGGAGGCGACATTTCAGCCCACAGACGCGGATGAACCGGTTCGTGTTCCTCAACCTTCCAATACTCAGGCTTGGAGACCATCTCGGCGTAACGGTTTCGCCTCAATCCCCTTTACCCACGGGCTTCGTCACCCTGTCAGTTGACAACAGGTCACCGCCGCTTCGGCTCTTGTCGCCCCGCAGCAGACGACTGGCGTTATTCTTCTCCTCCTTTCTAACGCATTCTAAACATATGCCCCGCCGATAACTCGACGCGAGGCGCACTATACGAGATATCGCCCGCCCATTTCTGATTTGGCGCAATCGCCGTAAAATCGCGGTCTAGGAGATTTTCAGCGTATCCCAGCTTATGATTGCTATCCGTCGTAACTTTATGACGGTGAGTGCGAACGGGTACTATGCTATTGGTACGCATCAATCGACCCACACGCCGCTCCCCCACTCCTTGACCGATTTCTTTGAGTTCAGCCGTCATTCTGGGGCGGCCATAGGTACCAAGGCTCTGAGCGTATTGGTCTTTTATGTGCGCCAATACCCGCGTATCGCTACGTGCGCGCGCACTCATTGGTCGCTTTACCCAAGCCCGATACCCGCGTGTGGTTACTTCCATAACACGACACATCGTCGTGATGGGCCAAACGTGACGCCATTCTTGAATAAACCCGAACCGCATTACTTTTGGCTCGCGAAGAAAGCGGTGGCCTTTTTTAAGATCTCCCTCTCCTCCTTCAAAACCTTGTTTTCTTGACGCAGACGCTCGTTCTCTTTGAGCAAATCAAAGTCGCCAGTTCCCTTATTTAGTTTTGGCGCGCTGCTGGGGCTACTTCCACCAGCCTGAACACCCAATTTGCTATCCAATTGTATCCATTTGGCCAGCGTTGATTTACCAATCCCAAGATCAGCCGCAATACGCTCCCGCGACAAACCGCTCGTCCGTGCCAATCGCACCGCCTCGCGCCGAAACTCTTCCCCAAAAACCTGTGTCATTCTCTCGCTCCTTTGTCGGTGATTTATAGCTCACCACACCGGAACGAAACCGTTACAAGTCCAGCGGCCCGCCCTGACCGACGAACCAACTGTAGACGCGCTGATCTCCCCAGAAGGAATGTTTGCCGTCGCCAAAATCGATCTCGATGGGGAGCGGTGTGCCGTATTTGCGTCGGTTGATCTCGTGAACTTGTAGCCAACCCGTGATCGCGTGGTTGGCGATGTCGCGAACCAAACCCCGCGCGACGTCTGGCGCATATTCGAAGAGTGCGTCGAAGGGTTCGTGCGAGGCCGCGGGTGGATAGAACAGCGTATGCCCGCGGCCGATGCCGATCCGGTCAAAGTCGTAGCGGTCGTCGCCCATGGAAGAGAAGTAGTGGGGCGCACTGACCATCCGCTTCTCGATGCCTGTGCGTTCCTCCTCAGGCTTTTCGCGAATCGCCTTCAGGCGTGCGTAAGTCTCATCACGCTCGCGCCGTTCCCGTTCGAACTCGTCCTTTGGCAATTCATCCAGCACCTCGATCCGCACTAGCTCTGCCAGCTTTTCCGGGTGCACCTGGGAGAGCACGATAGAGAGACCGAACACCGATTTCAGAACCTCGCCCGAGCGACGTTCCCAGGTTGCAAGACGGTCGAGAACTCCTCCCGCCGGATCGGGATAGGCGCGAGCCGCGCGAAGGATCAGCTTTCTAAGTTCGCCTGCAAGACTTTCCCCACTGTCCTTCGGCAGGCCCTTCCACC
>JBEINE010000017.1:0-25664 GCA_040378245.1 Hyphomonadaceae bacterium
ACTTCAGGGATCAGCATAGAGATCGGCTGGCCCAACATCGCCGCTTCGGCCTCAATGCCCCCAACGCCCCAGCCCAATACGGCCAAGCCATTGATCATGGTCGTATGGCTATCAGTACCGACGACGCTATCGGGATAGGCTTCGCCATCATCATTGGTCCACACGGTTTGGGCGAGATATTCCAGATTGACCTGATGGCAAATGCCGGTACCCGGTGGCACAACGGCGAAGTTCTTGAAAGCCGTTTGACCCCAGCGCAAAAACTCATAACGCTCACCATTGCGCTGATATTCCAGATCAACATTGTGCGCCGCACTATCGGCCTTGCCAAAACTATCGACCATCACAGAGTGGTCGATGACCAGATCAACGGGGATGAGCGGATTGACCTTTTCAGCGTCCGCGCCGAGAGCCGCTGCGGCATCACGCATAGCGGCCAAATCGACGACAGTGGGAACGCCTGTGAAGTCCTGCATCAAGACGCGTGCCGGTCTAAAGGCGATCTCATGTTCAATCTTGCCTTTATTGTCGACCCAACGGGCCACAGCTTCAATATCGGCCTTGGTCACAGTGACGCCGTCCTCAGCGCGAAGCAGATTTTCCAGCAGGATTTTAAGCGTCACCGGCAATTTTGAGATGTCGCCCAAACCATGTTGGGACGCGGCCTCAAGCGAATAATAAGTATAAGTTTTGTCGCCAACGCGCAGGGTTTGACGGGCATTAAAGCTATTGATTGAGGGCATAAAGCCATCCTCTTATTCGAGCGATTACAATATCCAATCTGGGTGATTCATCACACAAACTGGGGTTCGCCCGCAAGGGCCGCGCGCTTGTGAGCGGCGTATCGACCGGCGGAATCAGTTGTGCATAGCCTGAAAAGGGTTAAAGGTCTATGGGCGTGGATGACCAATGTTGAGCTGCGGCGCGCCTTTCGAATATCACTCAAGCGCGTCTAGGTATACGATTTAGGCTCTGTGTATCCCGCTTTTTTGATTCAAAAAAAAGGGACAGACCCTAAAGCAAGGACCAAATCATGAATTATGTCGGCGCGATTGATGCAGGGGGTACGTCTTGGCGATGCGCGGTGGTCGATGATCGGCGCAAAATTTTGGCGCGTGCAGCTTTCGCCACCACGTCGCCTCAAGAAACCTTAGGCAAAGCCAGCGCCTTCTTTATGGACCAAGTCGCCAAAGGCTTCGCCCTCAAGCATGTTGGGATCGCCTGTTTCGGCCCTCTTTGTACAACGCCAAGCGCCCACAATTGGGGCCATATTTTGGCGACTCCAAAACCCGGCTGGTCTAACACTGATGTCGTGGGGGGATTAGCGCGCGGTTTGGAATTCACCATCAGTATTGAGCTTGATGTGATAGCCGCTGCCTTAGCTGAGCGAGCTTGGGGTGGCGGACGGGGCTTGGATGATTTCGCTTATGTTACAGTGGGAACCGGCATTGGTGCAGGGATCATTCTAGGCGGAAGCCCGATTTCGGGCGCGTCCCATCCAGAGGCCGGTCATATGCGCGTACCAAAGCTCAGTCGGGACAAGGATTTTTCGGGCATTTGCCCATTCCATGGTGATTGTGTTGAAGGCCTCGCCAGTGCGACCGCACTTAAAGCGCGTTGGCACATGGACCCTGTCGCATTGGCTGATGACCACCCGGCTTGGGACATAGAGGCACATTATCTGGCCCATCTGGCCGCCAATTTGGTTTTGACGACAGCTGTTAGGCGGGTGATTTTTGGTGGCGGCGTCAGCATGCGGGCAGGTCTAATAGATTTGGTGGCGCGCCAGACAAAAGATCTGGTTGGCCCCTACGGATTGGCAGCGCAGGGGGAGGCGGGCTTTGACGTGGTTCCCGCTGGCTTGGGACTAGAATCGGGGCTTTTGGGCGCTGTTTGGCTGGCGCAAAAGGCACGCGCTTCAGCGTCGCAGTGACCCCAATAGACCGCGCATCAGCTCACGCCCAATCGTCGAGCTGGCTTGGCGCACCATGCTTTTGACTGCGGTTTCGGCAAGGCCTTGGCGCGTGCGACCGCGACGACCGCGTGTATCGCCAAAAAGCTCGCCCAAAAACCCACCATCCCTTTCGTTTTCCTCTTGCGGGGCGGCAGCGCGACCGCGAGCAGCGGCGGGTTCGACTTGAGCTTGTTGGGCTTCCAAAGCCGCTGCACGTCGCTCCAAAAGTTCAAAAGCGCTTTCACGATCTAGCGCAGCATCATAGCGCGGCCCAATCGGGCTGGCGGCCATCACGCGCGCGCGGGCATCAGGCGCACAGGGGCCCACTTGGCTGATCGGCGGCCGCACATAGGTTCGCTCAACGATTGTCGGAATGCCCTTATCGTCCAATGTTGAGACAAGCGCTTCCCCAACGCCCAATTGGGTGATCATTTCTTCGGTGTTGAAACGTGGATTGGGGCGGAAACTTTCAGCGGCAATGCGCACCGCTTTGGTTTCGCTGGGCGTATAGGCACGTAGAGCATGCTGAACGCGATTGCCAAGTTGTGCGAGTATCGTTTCTGGAATGTCTTGTGGGTTCTGGGTCACAAAATAAATCCCCACGCCCTTGGAACGGATCAATCGCACGACTTGCTCTATGGTGTTCAACAGCGCCTTAGGGGCGTCGCGAAACAAAAGATGAGCTTCATCGAAGAAGAACACCAGTTTCGGCTTGTCCATATCGCCGACTTCGGGGAGCTGTTCGAACAATTCTGACAGCATCCACAGCAGGAAAGTCGCATAAAGCGTCGGGCTTTGGACGAGCCTATCAGCCGCCAATATATTGACAATGCCGCGACCCGATAAATCTGTCCGCATAAAGTCTTTCAGATCGATAGCAGGCTCGCCAAAGAAACGATCAGCGCCAGCGCTATCCAATTGCATGATTTTGCGTTGAAGTGCGGCGATTGATGGCTTGGTAATCAAGCCATATTTCCTGGAAATCGCACCATCATTGTCTGCCATAAAATCAAGGATCGCCTTCAAATCCTTCATATCGAGCAGCATCAAACCTTCTTCATCGGCCATTTTGAAAGCAATGGCGAGCGCGCCTTCCTGCGCATCTGTCACCTCTAAGAGACGGGCAAACAGAGTTGGTCCCATCTCAGACACAGTCGTGCGGATGGCGTGGCCCTTTTCACCATATAGATCCCAGTAGACAACAGGGGTCGGTTCATTGCGGTAATCGGCTAGGCCAATCTGATCAGCGCGCGCTTTAAATGGGGCCGAAGCCTCCCAGCTTTGGCTCATGCCCGATAGATCACCCTTGATGTCGGCGGCAAACACCGGCACGCCCGCGCGCGCAAAACCCTCAGCTAGCACTTGTAATGTTACCGTTTTGCCTGTGCCGGTTGCGCCCGCCACCAGGCCGTGGCGGTTCGCGCGCTTGAGAAGCAAAGTTACATCTGTCAGCGGATCGCCACCCGCACCGATCAAAATAGCATCGCTCATGGTCTTACGCGCCCTTATTTATTGACTGTCACATCACTCTCATGAGGCTACGCAGTTTGGTGTGGTGAGACTAGCGTTCAACGCATAGCGCAACACCCATGCCGCCACCGATGCATAATGTGGCCAATCCGCGCTTAGCGTCGCGGTTGATCATTTCGTGCAATAAAGTGACCAGAACCCGTGCCCCCGATGCGCCAATGGGATGACCGAGTGCGATGGCCCCGCCATTGACATTAACGATTGCGGGGTCCCAGCCCATGTCGCGATTAACGGCAATGGCCTGGGCCGCGAAAGCTTCATTGGCTTCCACCAGATCAAGGTCGGCGACTTTCCAGCCGGCATTGGCCAAAGCCCGCTTGGAGGCGGGAATGGGCCCTGTGCCCATGATGGAGGGATCAACGCCTGCCGTCGCAAAAGAAGCAATGCGGGCGAGCGGCGTCATGTTGCGTTTCTGCGCTTCTTGCGCGCTTACAATAACTAGAGCTGCCGCCCCATCGTTAAGGCCTGAAGCATTGCCCGCCGTTACCGTCCCGTCTTTCTTGAACGCTGGACGCAGTCCAGTTGCCGCCTCAAGCGTCGCGCCATGACGGATGTATTCGTCCTTATCAACCAAAGTGTCGCCCTTGCGGCCTTTGACGGTGACAGGCACAATCTCGCCGTCAAATCGACCGGCCTTTTGCGCAGCCTCGGCTTTGTTCTGGCTAGCCGTCGCAAATTCGTCTTGCTGGTCACGGCTAATCTGCCATTGTTCGGCAATGTTTTCGGCGGTAATGCCCATGTGATAGCTGAAGAAAGCGTCGGTCAGGCCATCTTTGACCATCGTGTCAATGAAAGACATATCGCCCATTTTTTGCCCAGCGCGCAGATAGGCGGCATGGGCCGACAAGCTCATGCTTTCCTGTCCACCCGCGACGACGATATCAGCACTGCCTGTCATGATTTGTTGGGCTGCAAGCGCGACAGCGCGCAACCCTGATCCACACACTTGGTTGACCAACCAGGCTGGCGCGTTGTCGCTAATGCCAGCAGCTCGGCTGGCTTGACGAGCGGGATTTTGCCCTTTTCCGGCTGTGAGGACTTGCCCGAAAATCAATTCTGAGACGTCCTCGCCAGAAACGCCAGCCCGCGACAGGGCCTCGACAATCGCGGCGCGACCGAGTTCATGGGCCTCAAGTGTCGCAAATGCGCCAGCGAAAGAACCAATGGGTGTGCGCGTGGCTGACGCGATGACAATATCATTGTTTGGCATGTTCATGGCTTAGCTTTCCCGAGCAAAATTTTTATGTCGTGTCGGTTAGCACGGACATTGTGATCGTGCTATGGGCTGCACAAAGGAATCTACCAATCCCGAAGCCGGCTGGCGCCTGCCCAAATGTCTTGCATATGCGAAGCGCACGCGCGAAGGGTTGGCTGAGTGTGACTATAGCGAATTGGAGCCATTTTTGCCGGCAGCCCCTTCTCCTGTATTTCCCGCCGAGCTTCACCCCGGCATTGTGGTGACGATCAAAAAATACGCGAATCGCAGATTGTATAATACAGCGACCTCGGCCTATGTCACTTTGGAGTATTTGGCCCAAATGGTTCGCGACGGCGTTGATTTTGTTGTTGTGGACGCCAAAACGAGCGATGATATCACGCGATCAATCTTGGCTCAAATCATCCTAGACGCTGAGAACTCTGGAAACAACTTGTTGCCGGTAGGCTTTTTGCGCAGCATCATTCGCTCATATGGGGATAGCGTACAAGGCTTCTTGCCCTCTTATCTTGATCTAGCGATGAAGAGTTTTGCGGATAGTCGCGAGCAATTCGCCAAATCAATGTCGGGCGGAATTGATCTGGCCGCGCCAGTTGAGTTTTTCGAGCAGGCCGTTCGAGCCAATATGGCCGTGATGGCTGAAGCTGCACGGGCATTCTCGGCCGTCGTTGTACCGTCAAAATCACGTGCTAATAGCCCACCCGCGGAGAAATCGGACGCAGCAGAGGATTTAGCTAGTTTGCGGGCCCAAATGGCCACTATGCAGGCACGCTTGGATAAACTCGATGGTGCCGCCCGCTGATCTGACATCGTGCGGGGCAACCGGCACTATCAAAGTCGAATTGCGGTGTTGAAAGCCCCGTCGTTTAAGGCCATATCCTCATCATGTTTATCCAGACCGAAGCCACCCCAAATCCTGCGACGTTGAAATTCCTTCCAGGCAGGGACGTCCATCCTGTCGGCGCGATTGAGTTTAACGATTCCTCGGCAGCTGAAGTGTCTCCATTGGCGTCGGCCCTGTTTGCGATTGATGGGGTCCGTCGCGTTTTCTTTGGCAATGACTTCATTACGATCACCAAGTCTGAGGATTTTGATTGGCCCCAAATCAAGCCGTCGCTCCTTGGCGCTATTATGGATAATTTCGTTTCAGGTCGGCCGGTTATGGCGCAGGGCCACACTATGGAACCAAAGCCTTCTGCCAATGCTTATGAAGGTGATACGGCGCAGATTGTCCGAGAGATCGAGGATTTGTTGAACACCCGAGTACGTCCTGCGGTGGCGCAAGATGGTGGTGATATTGATTTTGATCGTTTTGAACCTGAGACCGGCGTTGTTTTTGTGCGGTTACGCGGTGCCTGCGCGGGTTGTCCATCCTCGACCATTACCCTTAAGCAAGGGATAGAAAACATGATCAAGCATTATGTCCCAGAAGTGACACGTGTCGAGCAAGCTCTTTAGTCGCAATCTGAAAAGAGAAAAATAGCTGATATGTCGGAACTCCCTTCCTCCGCCCTTGATCAATTGTTTGTTGAAGCGCGAACGCGCAATGGCTGGGTCGAGGAGAGTTTACCCGAAACCCTGATGCGCACCTTGTATGATTTGACCAAATGGGGTCCAACAAGCGCAAATTGTTCGCCGGCGCGATTCGTTTTCGTGGGCTCACCTGAAGGTAAAGCGCGGCTGGTGCCATTTGTCAGCGAGAGTAATCGCGCCAAGACATTGACAGCACCATGGACCGTCATCATCGCGACTGACCCCAAATATTACGACAAAATCCCTGAGCTATTTCCCCATAATCCCGCTGCTGCGACATGGTTTTCAGGCTCGCCAGACGGGGGTCTCGAGGCTGGGTTTCGCAACAGTACCTTGCAAGGTGCTTATCTGATGATGGCCGCACGCGCTTTGGGCTTGGATTGCGGGCCGATGAGTGGTTTTGATGCGCCGAGCCTTGACCTAGAATATTTTAGTGACAATGGCTGGAAGTCGAATTTTCTCGTAAATCTCGGCCACGGAACCGATAAAGACTTATTTCCGCGCCTCCCGCGCTTGGCGTTCGAAGATGCCTGCATGGTTTTCTAAGTGCCTGCGCGCCGCCTAAAGCCTCAAAGACCTATGACACTGCAATGATTGATATGGAGATCGATTGACATGCCAACGACCATGCCAAAGCCTGTGCAACAGCTTGCGAGCAACACGTTCGACTTTGAGACGCTGCCGCTTGTCAAGTCTACCGGATTTCGCGAATATGATGCGCGCTGGTGGTTTGGCATCCAAGGCAATGCCAAAGCGCCCGAACTTAACTTCCTGGGCGTACAGGCGCTGGGCTTGGGCTTGGGCACATTGCTGCACGAATATGGCGTGACCCGCGTTGTCGTCGGCCATGATTTCAGATTCTATTCCTTATCCATCAAGCAAGCCCTGACCATTGGCTTGATACAGGCCGGCTGCGAAGTGCTTGATATTGGCTTGGCCTTATCGCCGGTTGCTTATTATGCCCAATTTGCCTTGAATGCGCCTGCAGTCGCGATGGTGACGGCAAGTCACAATGAAAATGGCTGGACGGGCGTCAAAATGGGCGCTCACAAGCCTTTAACCTTTGGCCCAGATGAAATGGGGCGATTGCGCGACATCGTGTTGGGGGGGCAGTTTGTCGAGCGTCCGGGCGGTAGCCTAACCCGCGTTCCAGCGATGCGTGAGCTATATATTGCAGACGCCATCGGCGACTTTAAGCTCAGCCGTCCGATCAAAGTGGTGGTGGCTTGCGGCAATGGGGCGGCAGGCGCTTATGCGCCAGACGCGCTGCGCGCCATGGGTGCCGACGTTGTTGAGATGGATTGCGAACTTGACTGGAATTTCCCCAAATATAATCCCAACCCAGAAGACGAAGCCATGCTGCATGCTATGGCTGCGATGGTGAAATCCACCGGTGCTGAACTCGCCTTGGGCTTTGACGGCGACGGTGATCGTTGCGGGGTCGTGGACGATACAGGCGAAGAGATATTTGCCGATAAAATCGGCCTGCTCATGGCGCGCGACATGAGCGTGCTGCACCCCAATTCGACCTTTGTCGTCGATGTAAAGTCATCAGGCGCCTATAAGATTGACCCTGTTCTCAAGGCTAATGGCGCAACAGTGGATTATTGGAAAACTGGCCATTCCTATATTAAGCGCCGTACCAATGAACTTGACGCCTTGGCTGGCTTTGAAAAGTCCGGCCACTTCTTTTTCCGTGCGCCTTATGGTCGCGGTTATGATGATGCGCTGGTCGCAGCGCGGATGATTCTGGCGATGCTCGACCGGGCTGGTGGCAAGAAACTTTCGCAAATGAAAGCTGAATTGCCTCTAACTTGGACTTCACTCACCATGTCGGCCCATTGTGGGGATGAGGTGAAATACGGCGTCATTGATCAAGTTGTCGCCGATTATGTGGCCTTGGGTGAAGCTGGGGGCTCTATCCTTGGTCGCAAAATCCGTGACGTGAACACGGTTAATGGCGCGCGCGTGACACTCGAAGATGGCTCTTTTGTTCTGGTCCGTGCTTCGTCTAACAAGCCCGAAGTCGTCGTGGTGGTCGAGAGCACAGTCTCAGACGCCGATATGCGCAGCCTTTTCCACGATGAAGCCAAGCCGCGCTTGGGGGCCTTTCCGGAGGTGGGCGCTTATAACCAGACGGTTTAGGTGTGCCTAACGGCGAAGACTTCGATAAGAAATCTGTAAATTGACTGAGCGCGTGTTTGTTAAGACACTTGGCTTAGGAAGGACTTTGGTGCCCATTCTGGTTCACCTTAGCGCGTCAAGGCCTGATTTTTCGGAGAAAAATCAGCGGCGGAGCGGCGCAGCGAGGCTGCGGCCTTGACTCGCCAAATCGCCCAAAACCATCGAAACAGGCCTTTGGTTTGGCACAGCCATCACCAAAGGCGATCCCAGACAAAAAAGCCTGAAGACGGCGCTCGGTTCAACAAAATTGTGATCAGCCTAACCGACCTTTTTCCGCCGCCGCAGGCTTAGCGCCTTTTTGAAGCGGTTCCAGATTTTATAGCGCTCCATCACGGGCAATGGGTCAAGGTTTTGCAGGAATTGCTCTGCACATACCCGCCAAGAATAGGTCTCTGCATAAGCACGCACTTTGGCGCGATCCAAAGATAGACAACCCATGATATTGGCAGCGATATCGGGCCCAATGACCCCAGCGCCCGATCCTGGAATGATATCTTGGGGACCTGGTGCCACAAAAGCCGCAACAGGCGTGCCTGTGGCCATAGCTTCCAAAATCACCAAGCCGAAAGTGTCGGTAAGGCTAGGGAAAACAAATACATCTGCGTTCGCATAGCAGGCTGCCAAGTCTGCACCAAACTTTACCCCTAGAAACTTTGCGTTGGGAAAGCGGGCTTCCAGATCGGCACGTCCCGGCCCATCACCGACCACAACTTTGGTGCCAGCTACATTGGCCTGCAAAAATGCCTCGACATTTTTTTCAACAGCAACCCGGCCAACATAAAGGAAAATTGGCCCGTCGATCCCGGCAAACGGCCCTCGGTCGGCAAGTCGCAACGTCGGCGTAAAGAGCTCAGTATCAACGCCGCGCGTCCATAAGGCTAGGTTTTTGAAACCGCGCGACTCCAGCAGATCGCGCATGGTTGGGGTGGCAACCATCACCCGACCCGCTATACTGTGAAACCAACGCACAAAGGCATAGCCTAAAAACAGAGGGATCGGAAAGCGCGCCGAGACATATTCAGGATATTGCGTGTGGTAAGAGGTTGAAAACGGAAAGCGATGCTGGATACAAATCTGGCGTGCTGTCAGGCCCAAAGTGCCTTCAGTGGCAATATGAACAGCCTCAGGTTCAAAATTGTCAAAGCGTTGTTCAACGTCATCGCGCGCAAACAACGCCAGTTTAATCTCGGGATAAGTCGGCAAAGGAAGCGTCATGAAGCCGTCACCGGGCGTCACCATTTGCACGTCATGACCCATATCGCGCAGCTCCTGAACAGTCCGCGCTAAAGTCCTGACAACACCATTGACCTGCGGCTCCCACGCATCGGTGACCAACATGATCCGCATAGCTTAACCTTTATCCTAATCTGCAGTCATTCTAACGCCTCGCTACGCCACTTGCGAGGGGCCTAAACTAACTCATGTCACCCATTTTGGGTGCCCGCTTTCCCTGTGCCCGCCGCCCATTTACTTTGATTGGGCTAGCCAGCATGCGCAGCCGCCCGTCTTTAGCATCTGGATGATCGACATCATCGGTCATGCCGATGTTGCGAACATGATCGCTGGTAAGGGCGGCCCCAATGTCGTGGATTGGCGCAATAGGGACATGGCCGCCCAATTGCACGATCCAAAAAGCCGTATTGTTTGTCATGAAGTGGCCGTCTAGCACCTGCGTCAAAATTGCTAAGTTCTCCCGTCTCGCTGTCAGCGTCGCAAACAATGGATCGGTGAGCCAGTCGATGCGGCCGCTCGTCTGACAAAACACCTCCCAGAATTTGGGCGTTTGACACATGAGCATGATCCAGCCGTCTTGGGTCTTAAACAATTGGCTGGGCGCAATCGACGGGTGCGCCCCGCGCGGCAAACGGCCTACCTCCACCCCCTCATTGAGATACCATGTGGCAGGATAAGACATTTGATGCAGGGCCGTATCAAACAAAGCCACATCAATATCGCACCCTATGCCCGTGCGCGCCGCCCCCAAAATGCCCGCCAAGAGGCCGACAGCCAGCTGAGAGCCTGTATGGAAATCCACAACCGATAAGCCACAGCGCGCTGGCGGACCGTCAGGCTCCCCCGTCATGGACATAAGGCCCGCTTCCGCCTGCATCAGATAGTCATAGCCCGGCCACGCCGCCCGATCATTATCGCGACCATAAGCCGAGAGATGCGCGCAAACGATCTTGGGATTGATGGATTTGAGACCATCATAGGTCAGTTTCATTTTGGCGGGTTGATCGCCGCGCAAATTATTGGCCACGCCGTCGGCCTTCGCCACCATCGTCTCAAACATGGCGCGCCCTTCGGAGGTCTTAATCTCCAGCGCCATCGACTTTTTGCCGCGCGAAAAGGTCTGGAAGAACTGGCTATCGCCCTCTCCCAACATGTAGGGACCCACGCTGCGACTGACATCGCCGCCAAGGCTAGGGGCTTCGATCTTGATGACATCCGCCCCCAGATCGGCCAATAGCATCGTACCATAAGGCCCCGCGCCATATTGTTCAATTGAGAGAATCGTCACGCCAGATAAGGGCAGAGCCATGGAATTAAACCTTTGTTTTATGTGAGAGAGTGGCGGCATTGGCTTCCCAGTTTTGACCGTCAAACTGGCTGATGATCAAGTCTGGGGCGTGGCCCGGGTCAAAGCAATTGGCATTGACGCTGACGCCGTCGGGGTTGGAGCGCGGGGTGTAAAATGCCTTAACGCCGCAGATTTTACAGAAAGTATGATCAGCGACGCCCGTGTTAAAGCGATAATGAGTCAGCTGGTCTTGGCCCCGCGTTAGCCTGAAATGAGCTTGCGGCACGATCAAATGCACAAAGCCCGTGCGCGCGCACATCGAGCAATTGCAGGCCTCAACCTCAACCGTTTCAGGTGCCAACACCTCAAACGCCACAGCTCCACAATGACACGAGCCTGAACGCCAGCTTGAGGTCATAAGCTATGAACCTTTAAATCAGGAATATCGGCGAAGTCTTCGGGGTTAAAGGTTACCAAAATCGCATCCGCCATAAGCGCTTGCGCCGCGATCATGCGGTCAAGTATTTTTCGACGCGAATAGCCTGCCTTTTCAACGATTTTGCCATAGATTTCAGCGTCTTCATCGCCAAAAGGCAGAACCTTTATGCCTGTCAGCAGCAGATCTAAAGCAAGTCGCCGTGATGCTTGGTTGGCAGGTTCCCGCGCGACGCCGCCCTCAAGCTCAACACGACTTACAATCGACATCAAGCGTTGACCATTCAGTGCGAGCAGCTTCTCAGTGACTCGCTCGTCGCCGTCACGAAACGGGGTTAAGACACTGGTATCAAGAACCCAAGCTGTCACAGGCCAGAGCGCTCAGGGATTTCTTCTGTGTCACGGATTTCCACAGAGGTCGGCTTGGGGAGCTTGCGCAATTCCGTAACCATGTCTTCAAAGCTCAATCGAACGGGACGCAACCTAATCACACTGCCCTCTTTGATCATCTCTAGCTCTGTCCCTTCTGGAAACGCCAGCGCCTTGGGTAAACGCACGGCCTGGCTATTGCCACTTTTGAAGGTTTTTGTCCTGTGGGTTTGCATGGGCCGAGGTCCGATTATGTGTATATGTGTATATACATGATTGTCTTGTTAATGGCAAACAGAAACGTGGGATCGAGCCGCGCATGGACACAAATCAGCGCGTCTCTTGCCTTAACTTCTTACTGATTGCGCCAACGTTTCCTCGCCAAGCCCGCCCACAAGGAATCCGCCGCCACCATTCGCTTTTGGCTTGAAACAACAACCCTAGCCGGCAGCATAATTAGGAAATGTCAAACCAGACGTGGCGCAGATTTCCCACCAAACACCCTGAGAGCCAGCACTTCCCTCATTCCAACGCTCCAATTTTAAGGAAGCTTGGGCGTTCCTGCGACCGTCGCCTTGCTGCGCTCTTAGGCGAACGCCCAACACAAATTTCGCCCGTCTCAATTGAGATCCTTGCGCGAGACGAACCACTTGTCACATGAAAGTGCGGTGGCGGATGTTCTTCGAAATACATCGCGAGCTTGATGCCATAAAACGCGCGATTCGTCGGCACAATCTCCCCCTCAAATCGGATTGCGCGCCACCAATTGCTTGGCGATAATGATCCGCTGCATCTCATTGGTGCCCTCGCCGATGCACATGAGGGGGGCGTCACGGTAGAGGCGTTCGATGACATATTCCTTGGAATAGCCATAACCGCCGTGAATACGCATGGCTTCTAGACTGACTTCAACAGCGGTTTCAGAGGCAAAAAACTTCGCCATGCCCGCTTCCATATCGATGCGCTCACCCCGATCAAAAGCCGCCGCTGCGTCTTGAGTGAGAAGCTCAGCGGCGCGCGTTTTAGCCGCCATTTCACCTAGTTTCAGCTGAATGGCTTGGTGCTCGCAGATGGGCTTGCCCATGGTTTTGCGCATTTGCGCATATTTGACGCTCTCGGAAAGCGCGCGCTTGGCAATACCGACAGAGCGGGCTGCGATATTGACGCGACCAATCTCAAGGCCGCCCGTGGCCATCACAAAGCCCTTGCCTTCTTCCCCGCCAACAAGGGATAATTCGGCGTTGCATTCATAATCTTCAAAGATGAATTCGCCAGAATCAATACCCTTATAGCCAAGCTTTTCGAGCTTTTTGCCATTGGAAACACCCTTGAGGGGCGCACGTGTATCGGGATCAATTTTGGGCACAATCAACATGCTCATGCCTTTATGGCGCGGCTGCGCATCGGGGTCGGTCTTGACCAAAAGAGCTACGACATGGCCTTCAATGGCATTGGATATCCAGGTTTTGGTGCCATTGACGACATAATTGTCGCCCACCCGCCGTGCCACTGTGCGAATGGCCTGCAGATCGGTCCCGGCATCGGGCTCTGTCAGGCCAAGACCACCGCGCATCTCCCCGCTCGCAAAGCGGGGCAGCCAATAGTCCTTTTGCTTGTCCGTCCCAAACTTGGCCACCACCGTGGCCATCATCAAATGGGAATTGAAAATGCCGGTTAGGCTCATCCATTCCTGCGCAATCATCGTGACAATTTTGGAATAGGTCGTCGCCGAGAGGCCTAGGCCACCATACTCAGGGTCAATAATCGCCCCAAATAGTCCAAGTTCAACCATGTCATTGACCAGATCAGCGGGCCATTCATTGTCATGTTCTAGCTGCATGGCCACGGGTGCGACCTTTTTGACGATCCACTTGTCAATCGAATCAAGAATTGCCCGCTCGTCGGCCTCGCTGATGTGTCCGAAATTTCCGTCTGCCATGATGTTCATCCTCAGTTTGAAGGGTTATCCACGGGGCCTCAATAATGACCAACTTTATCCTCAACGGCATGGCCGCTAGCGGGAATCAACATGTTGCGCTTGAACGTGCACACCATGACGCCATCCTGGTTGAAACCCTTGGTGACGATGGTGACGATGCCTTGGCCGGGGCGTGAGGCGCTCTCGCGTTTGGCGAGGACTTCACTTTCGGCGTAAAGCGTGTCGCCGGCGAAAACGGGGGCTGTAAACTTAACTTCGTCCATCCCCAGATTGGCGATGGCCTTTTGGCTGGTGTCGGTCACGCTCATGCCAATGCACAAAGCCAAGGTATAAGGCGAGACCACCAAATTGTTCTTAAACTCACTGGCTTTGGCGAATTCAGCATCAAAATGCATCGGGTGGGTGTTCATCGTCATCAAGGTGAACATGTGGTTCTCATATTCAGTGATGGTTTTGCCCGGCCGATGTTCATAGACGTCGCCAACGATAAAGTCTTCGTAATAGCGGCCAAATGTCTCGCGATAGCGTTGGGGTCCAACTTCTTTGACGGTACGAACCATAGTTAAATCTCAATTCCGGCTTGGGTTAGAATACGCTGTGCCCGCAAATAAACGGGCGCATCAAGGAGTTTACCGTCCAGCAACACGGCTCCGCCTTCGCTATCACGGTGCGCTTGACCGACCCTTTTGGCCCAGTCAATGGTCGCAGCGGAGGGCGAAAACACCTCGTTCACAATCGCGACTTGGTCTGGATGAATGCAGGCTTTGCCATTAAAACCTAGGGCTGCCACACGTTCACTTTCGCTGCGCAATCCGTCAGGATCCTTTACGTCCAGAAACGGCACGTCAAGCACATTCAGGGTCGCGATGCGGGCTTCCGTGGCGATCCTTGAGCGAGCGTAAAATAGCGGTTCCCACGTCATGCTCGTGCCGATTTCAGCGGAAAAATCGGCCCCGCCAAACAAAATACCACCAATTGGCGCGCAGGCTTTGGCGATTGCGGCTGTGCTCAACAGCCCTTCAACGGTCTCAATCACAGCCCATATCGGCATATCAGGCGAACCGAGCGTGTTTGGTACAGCCGCCAAATCTGGCGCTGACACGGCCTTTGGCACCATGATGAAGTCGGGTCCCCGCGATAAAGTCGCAATGGCCTTTAAGTCTTTTTGCCCGTCTTCAGTCTCAAGTGCATTGATCCGCACACCGAGGTCACACTGTTTTTCTGCCGCGTTAGCCGCCAAAAAGGCGATGACTGCGTCTCTGGCATCGGCCTTTTGATGTGGAGGTACAGCGTCTTCCAAATCAATGCACACGCAATCCGCCCCAGAAGCAATCGCTTTGGCGAAGCGCTCCGGACGAATGCCCGGCACAAATAACAGAGAGCGAAACGTTTTCATTTGTCCGGACATTTAACGCCTAAATGCTGGACGTCAATTCATAATGGGTCAATAGTGCTGGTCGTGCGCACCTTTAACGGAGAAGATGTCATGAAACTGCGAATTTTAATGCTCGTTTGTGCGCAGCTAGCTGCACCATTTTCGGTGCTCGCTCAGCCCCAATCGGCGCAGACGCCCTTGGTTGAACCCGTTGCTTATGACGGGTCCTTTTACAAACGCCAGCTCTATGTCGTAACCGATATGGAGCGCGCCTTGACGTTATGGCGCGATGTGATGGGCCTGCAACCTGGCGCGATTACCATTTCCGGGCCCAATTCCTATTCGCGGGAAGTCTTCAATATTCCTTTAAGTGCGGCCATGCGTTTTTGCACTTTGAGCGCCGGGCCGGCCCAAGTTCGAACCTTGGCCTTGTTGGAGGTACGCGGCGTCGCCTTGCCGCCCAAAACCGGTATTCGAACGACTGGGGCCGTGATCAACGCCAATGGACGCCTCAACAAGATTATCGCCTCAGCCCGCGGGATGGGTCTGACAATATTTGAGCCGCGTGTGTTGGAATCAGCAACCCAAGGCCGTGGTACTGAGCAGGGCTTCCTCGATTGGGACGGCAATGTCATTGTACTTTACGAATTTCCAATAGCGGAGGTAGCTAGCCAGCGATGAGGCGGTTACACCAACACTTAATCCCAAGTTGGAAAATTCGCGGAGCGCGGCAGTCTCCTGCCGCAGATCCCCCAAAAGGGCGGAACAGGCGTGCCGCGCTCCGATGCTTTCGCGCCAAAATTTGAGCGGTGAGTCAGGCCACCAACTCCCGCATCAGCGCATCAGCGCGCCAGGGTGGCCGACGCTTCAGAAGCTGATACTTGAGGCGTCAAGGGCGTAGCCTCCGGCCCCGGTACCACTTTCACGATACGCGCCTTTTGGGGATCGAGATATTGACGCGCCAGCGCTTTCACCTGATCCAACGTCACTGAGGCATAATGGCTCTTGGCGTCGCGCACGCGGGGCAGGCGATTGGGATCGAAGGACAAATTGGACAAAGCCCCCATCCACCAAGGATTATTGGCCGCCGTCTCGTCAAAGTCAGCAACAAGGGGTCGCTTAGCACGCTGGAACAGATCGTCATCAATCTTGCCTGCGGCCAGCTCGGCGGCAATACGCTCCATAACCGCAATGACCTCATCTCCCTTTTCGGGCTTCACCTCAGAGATCGCACCAATAATACCATAGCCGGGCGATACGTCTGAAGGCCCCCACTCGGTGCCCGGCGAATAGCTATCACTCAATTCTTCGCGAATGACTTCGATCAGTCGGTTTTGCAGGACATTTTGCAGCACCCGTAAGGCGCGTGCTTCACGGCCATCGCCATAGTCGCGCATTGGCCAGAAAATCATCGCCAAGGACTGATCGGCCCGCCCCTTATGTTGGAGGGTGGTGACGCCCCGTCCAGCCGGGAAGGTGGCTATGCGCTCTTGTGTGCGGGGCGCAGGTGCAGCCAAACGTTGGGGCAGCGCGCCTAGCGTTTTAGCTACCGCTCGTGTGGCCACATCGACTGTGGTATCACCAACAATGGTCACTTCAATGGCGCCATTGCGCCGTGCCGGATCAAGGATGGCGCGGGCTTCAGCCAGCGTCAGCGCATCAAACTCCACCGGTGTAGGGAAACGGTCGGCGCGCGTGTCAGAGCGCAAGACACTGTCCCGCTTGGTGCCCCATACCGCACCGGGGGTCGATTCAATTTGACGATAAATCGCATCCTTGCTGGACTTTAGACGCGCCAGACCATCGGGCCGCCATGCAGCATCGGTCAGATAAGCGGTCAAATACTGCAATTGAAGCTCAAGATCGCGCGGGGTTGTGGTGGCCGACAGGACGAATGCATCGGCACCCGTCCCAAAGCTCGCCCGAACACTGCGTCCAGCCAAAGCACGGTTAATCGCATCGACATCCATACGACCCAGACCGCCTGCGATAAAGGCGGAATCGATGGCAAAGTTGACGCCAGGCTTGTTCCCGGGGATAGCCAAGCTGCCTTCGCCAAAGCGCACTTGCACACGGATCCGGCCTTCTTCAAACTTGGTGGGCTTCACAACCAGGCGAACATTATTGGCAAATCGGGCTTTGGTGACCTCAAGCGCCGTCAGGTTTTCAGTTGCGGCAACACGGCCTTGCGCGCCAAAGTTGTTATAGGGCCAAGCCTTAACCTGTTCAGCCGCAGGGGCGGGAACGGGGCGGGCGCGGGCAGCTTCGTAAGCAGCCAGCAAAGTGGCTTCCCCGCCTTCGATCGCAGCACCTGAATTAACGAACATTTGCGGGGTGGTGGTCCCCCAGGCTTCCTTCAGCTCAGCGAGCGCTGCTTCCGGCGTCAAGCTCGCGGAGATACCATTCAACCACGCCAAATCCGCTGCATTGGTTGTCAGAACGACATCTTCACTGAAGCTGCCCAGAATAGAGGTAACAATTTGTGCGGACCTTCGTGCGCCTGATTGTGCGGCCGCATCGGCATAGCCTTGCTTGAGATCTGCAAGGGCGGCGTCAAATTCAACCTTGGTGAAGCCGTAGGTCAGAGCGCGACGCAATTCTAGGTCGATGATATTCAACGCCTCACGCCATTTGGATGGATCGGTCGGGCTGGCAGAGATAGTGGCGAGCTCTGCCACGTTCAGATAGTCATTGCTATCGATGCTAGCCCCGATGATCGGCGACCCCTCTCGGCGCGAAATCTTCTCCAGCCGTTCTGAAACCACGGTTTCAGCCAGACTGAGCAAGACCGCTTTCCTGCGGTTGACGCTGGTATCGGGTAATTTCTCGAACGGTTTTACATGAAATAACTGCACATTTGTGGGTGCTTGAGGCTCTATGAAGAGCTTCACGCTGCCAGGGCTAGGCTGGACCGCTCCAAGATTTGGATCTGTACCCGCATTAGCAGGCTGACGCCAATCTGAGAAAATACGGGTGATCTCAGCTTCAATCGCAGCGGGTTCAAAATCGCCAACGACGACAAGAAGCGCGCGCTCTGGCGTGTAATAACGGGTATAAAGATCAAGGAATAAGTCGCGCTTGGCCTCGCCTACGACTTTCATGTCGCCAATCGGCAACCGAGCGAGAACAGGAGTTCCCGCGAATGCCTGCCCAGCGAAAGCTTTAAATACCCGAAAGCCCGGATTGTTGCGGGCGCGCTCTTCCGACGAAATAATGCCACGCTCCCGATCGATGGCCCCCGTATCCAGCGTTAAGCGCCCGGCGGTTTCACGCATGAGGTTGAGGCCCATGGTGACTTTGGCCGCATTGGGCATGTCCAATTGATAGACGGTTTCATCAAATGATGTGTAGGCATTGGTATCAGGGCCAAAGGCCAGACCCTCGCGCGCCATCATTTTGTCAAACTCGCTCTCGGGCACATTCTCACTGCCGTTGAAGGCCATATGTTCGAGAAAGTGCATCAGGCCGGATTGTTCGTCGCGCTCCATATAAGAGCCAGCCGCAATACGCAGGCGAATAGAGGCTTCACCCTTAGGGGTGGGCCATTTCTGAATGGCATAGCGCATACCATTGGGCAGAACACCATATTTGATCGCGGGATCGGGCGCAAAATCCTTATATCGGTCTTGCGGAAAACCTGGTTGCGGGGCCAATTGGGCCAGCGCGGGCTGGCTGACGAATATTGCTAGAGCTGAAAAACAAGCAATCAAAAAACGGCGCATATGCACTCCTTAGCTTAACGGTCTTTCTCGAACAGCAAACAACTCAAGGTCAAGTGACAAGGCTGTAATGCGCCTGTCCGCCTCTTATGCGCAACAGAGGATCCCGTTTTCGCTGATCTTGGCCTTGGTTTTTGAGGAATAGGCGGCCGAAGGTCGGAAAAGACGGTTTCAAATCAGCGTTGCCGGACAAATACGCGTCCGCAGTAGAGGCATTCAACTTCGCCATCGCTGCCCAGCTCATACCAAACTTTGGGGTGGCCAAGCGCACCGCCGCCACCATCGCACGATACACGGTGACCTTGGATCACGATTTTCTGTGCGGGCGTGCGTAACTTTGAGGCTGGAATCAGGGAATTGTCGGTTTGGGACATAACAAAACATTCTCTCACAGCGCCGTGATTGCCACAGCCTGCTTGGACGCCTAATTAGAACCTAGGGGGGCGGCTCGTCAACGCGATTTCCCCGCGCATTGTCCTACCCCTTCAGTCTTTTCCCCTGCTCACAGTTCCAGAAACCGGCATGTCTGACACAAATCTAGCCATCGAAGCCCAAGGCCTTGAAAAAACATATGTAGCTTCAGGAAAAGCGTCAGCAAAGCAGGCTCTGCAAGGCTTGAATATCGCTGTTCCAAAAGGATCCATCTTTGGCTTGTTGGGGCCCAATGGTGCTGGAAAATCAACTTTTATCAATATAATCGCTGGGCTTGTCGTCAAGACAGGCGGCAACCTCAAGATTTGGGGCATTGATATCGATAAGGATCATCGTGCTGCTAAAGGCGCGATTGGCATTGTTCCCCAAGAAATTACGGTTGATGCGTTTTTCACCCCGTTTGAGGCCCTCGAATTACAGGCTGGTTTTTACGGCGTACCGCCAAAGGAGCGCCGCTCCATGGAATTGCTGGAAGCTGTTGGCCTTGCCGATAAGCGTGACACCTATTCGCGGAGCCTATCGGGAGGCATGAAGCGCAGGCTCTTGATTGCCAAGGCGCTGGTCCACAATCCCCCAATTGTTGTGCTCGATGAACCCACCGCCGGCGTTGACGTGGAGCTTCGGCGGTCGTTGTGGGAATATGTTTCCATGCTCAACAAGGAGCGTGGTGTGACCATTGTGCTAACCACCCATTATCTGGAAGAAGCCCAAGAGCTGTGTGATACGATCGCCATCATCAATCAGGGCCGCTTGATTGCATGCGAACCAACGCCGACTATCCTGCAGCGCTTGGACAAAAAGGCGATTATCATTTCACCGATGGAGGCCTTATCGGCTGTGCCAACCGGGCTAGCAGATCTTGAGACTATTTTGCGACCTGATGGCGCTCTGGCCATTCATTACCGCCCTCAGGACCATACGGTGGAATCCTTATTGTCGCGTGCAAACGCCGTGGGCGTGCGCATTAAGGATTTGCGGATCGAGGAGCCTGATCTTGAAGATGTATTTGTTGCCCTCACAAGCCCAACGTGACTAAGCCCATGAGCGAGATGTAAGCCGCCGACCTCACAAAGCCCGAAAGATCAGAAAAACAGGCGCGCAATCCCCCAGCTTTTTGAGCTCGTAGCGGGTCGTAATGTGATCACGCGGTGGCACTCGCCAGTCGTGAGCCCGTTCTGCAGTCCACTCAAACCCACCATGAGCGCGCACTTTTTCCAAGGTCCAGGCAGCATAGTCGGCCCAATCGGTTGCAAAGCGCAATTGCCCGCCGGGCTTTAGCGCACGATGGGCGTCCTCCAAAAATTCCGGCTGGATTAAGCGTCGCTTGTTATGGCGGTTCTTATGCCAAGGGTCAGGGAAAAGGATCACCAAGCGATCCAGTGACTGGGGCTTGAGCGCTTTGAGAACCGGCCTCGCATCAGATGCCAACAGCCGAACATTGGTCAGCCCGGCGCTTGCAACCCCTGTTAGCGCCTTGGCAACCCCCTCAAGAAAGGGCTCCGCACCGAGATAGAGATCAGCCGGATGGTCGCGGGCTTGGCCAATCAAATGTTCCCCACCACCAAAGCCGATTTCGAAAACAACTTCCCGTGCATGTGGCCACATAGACAGGGGGTCGAGCATGCCCGTTGGCTGAGCTGGAATGGCAATTTCGGGCAAAAGCGTTTGGAGTAAGCCCTCTTGAAGCGGCGACAAGGCGCGACCCTTTATGCGGCCATAAGAGCGCAAGGGACCATGGGGCTTGGGAGGGCAAAACTCAGGGCTCGTCATGAGACCTTATGTGCATGTGAGCCAGAGAAGGCAAGTTTGCCCGAAAGCCAGATCACTCTTCGTCGTCGGCTAAAAGCTTGATCAATTCCAATACTTTTTTGCGCTGCCCTGTCGATTTAAGCCGCGCATAATCGGCCAGCAATTCCAATGCGCCTGGAGCCGCTAATAAAGCTGCGGTCGACAGAGTGTCCATCTCAGGCGGCGCTTCGGCAATGCCTGGAACTGGGGTGGGTGTGAGGCCATCGAAAAAAAAGGAGGACTCAACCCCCATAATGCTGCAGAGCTGAAACAGTCGGCTGGCCCCGACGCGGTTCAAGCCCCGCTCATATTTTTGAACTTGCTGAAAAGAAATGCCAAGCATTTCTGCCAATCGCTCTTGGCTCAGAGTGAGGTCTTCGCGGCGTTGCTTTAAGCGGCGACCCACGTAGGCATCGACTGGGGTAGAGCGGCGTTCATTCGACATTCATGATTTCCTCAGGTTATATCATTCCCTCGTCTATTTGGCAGGAACAGTCAAGAATGATTTTCGGCAAAACAAAATCACGAAAGACAGACCAAATATTAAATACAAAAACAGATTTTCCCCAAATCGGCTATATAAAGTCAGCTCGGCATCTAGAGGTAGCCTTGCGTAAGCATAGCCCGCCCCCTTTCTATGAGTGGCAAGGGGGCGACCATAGCGGTCAACTACAGCAGACCACCCCCCACTGGCTGCCCTCACCAGAGGCATGCCTGTTTCAATAGCGCGGGCTCGGGCTTGGGCGAAATGCTGGTCAGGCCCAAGAAGATCGCCATACCAGGCGTCAATCGATATGTTCAAGATCCAGCCTGCTCTCCCGATGGCCTTGGGATTAAAGTTCGGAAATACAATCTCATAACAAACACGTGGATCTGCGATTGGGGCCCCTGGCACTGCCAAATTCATCGGACTGGGACCCGGGCTGATCTCTCCGTCATACGCGACTAAACTGGCAATCCCCAAGGCCTTAAACAGGGGACGCAAGGGAAGATACTCGCCAAATGGGACCAAGTGATACTTGTCATAACTGTTGGTAACCTTGAGACTACCTCCGCGCGTGTTCATCACAAGAACTGAGTTTCCATAAGCGTCACCGTTCAAAGTGGATGTGCGTCTTATGCTCCCGACTACTAATGTTCGGCGCCCAATTTTTCTCTCTATACCTGCCAATACTTCGCTATGTTCAAGCATCAGAAAAGGAAAAGCGGCCTCTGGCCAGATGATTATGTCGGCATTTTGAGCATTAGGCGTATCGAGCATGTCTAGATAGGTTTGGGTAACTTGCTCGGTTTTAGATGGGTCCCAAACCTCTTTTTGGGAAAAGCCGCCTTGTCCAGCGGCGATTATGGGCCCGCTGCCCGCCATCGGATCGATCGGCCCTGCCTGGTTTAAGCGCATGTTTCCATAGCCAATTATCCCCACAATGAGCGCTCCAAGGACGAGGAACAAAGGCTTTCGGTGGGGGCAGGCCGGGCCTTGGACAAGCAAGGCCGGGCTGGCTAAGACTAGGAAGGTCAGCAACGTTAGACCATAGGGCCCGATAAGCGCTCCCGCTTGGCTTATGGTGTTTCCCGGCAGCCAAATATAGCTGGGTAAATTCCACGGTAATCCCGTGAATAAATGCCCACGGCCAAATTCAGCTAAGCTCAATGCCAGTGTTAGTATCAATAAACGACTGGTATCCGGCCGCCAGAATGCCAGCGCTATGGCTCCAGCCGCACCCCAAAAGAGCGCTAAGCCTGCAGGTAGGGCCGTGACGGCCAATGGCAACAGCAGAGCGAACTTGTCGGCATCGACCAAAAACGCATTGCCGACCCAAAACATACCGGCCGCAAAATAACCAAAAGCCCAGGCCCAAGCCACTGCAAAGCCTGACCTGATCGGATGAGCTCGAACTGATGCACCATCACACAAAAGCAGCAGGCCTGAGATTGAAACGGCAAAGGCTGGCCAGATGTGAAACGGCGCATGGCCTAAAACCGCCAGAGCGCCCAAACAGGTGGCCAAACAAAAGCCCGGAAACCCGCGTCTGGCTTGAAGAAAGCCAATGAAAGCCTGCAATGTCCGCACGTTTAATCAGGCCCAAATGCGTCGGGGGCTTTTTCGTCGGGCGGTTTAGGGCCTGCGTTGGCGACCTCTTTTGCAACGGCCTTTGCGGATCGGATTCGCAAGCGCTTGATGCGGCGCGGATCGGCGTCAATCACTTCAAAATCATAGCCATTAGGGTGCTGCAAAATCTCGCCGCGCGGGGGCACACGGCCTGCCAGGGCAAAAACGAGGCCGCCTAAGGTATCAATGTCGTCCTCTAGGTCTTCCAAAGTGAAATCGACGCCGACTCGTTGCGAAAAAACGTCCAATTCAACCCGCGCATCAGCATCCCATACACCACTGCTACTATTGATGATTAAATCCTGATCAAGATCATCATGCTCGTCTTCAATGTCACCAATGATTTCTTCTACCAAATCTTCAATCGTCACAAGGCCATCGGTTCCGCCATATTCATCAATGACCAGCGCCATATGGCAGCGCTTGGCCCGCATCTGCAGCAACAGATTGGGCAGTTTCATCGAAATGGGGACATAAAGGAGGTCACGCTTCAGGCGGGGCAGGACCAGTTCATTGGCTTTGGCTTTCACGCTACCGTCTTGAGCGGGGGTGAGAAGTGCCAGAATATCCTTGACGTGGACAAAGCCCATCGGTGTGTCGAGGTTTTCCGAATAAATGGGCATGCGCGAATGCTGATGGTCAGCGAAGAAACGGGCCACTTCGCCCAGAGTCGCATTAATCTCCACCGCTGTGATATCGGCCCGAGGCACCATAACGTCGCGCACCGCCAGGCGATCAAAGCTGGCGGCTTTAACGATCATATCTTTTTGATCGCGCTCTAAGGTCTCGCCCGACTGCTCGCGTTCGCGCAGCAATTCGGCAGGATCAAGTCCGGTGGAGGTGTCCTTGTTGCGAAGCTTTGGACCCCAACGTTTCCAAAAGCTTTGCTTTATAGGCTCTTTACTACTTGAGGGGTCGTCAGACATGGTGAACATAAGGATTGGCGATGCTAAGGCGCGCCAGAATATCCTTTTCTAACCCTTCCATCTCCGCTGCATCATCGTCAGCTGCGTGATCATAGCCTAAAAGATGCAAAAGGCCATGGACTAGCAAATGGGTCGCATGATCTTTCAAGCTCTTGCCCTGTTCAGCGGCTTCTTTGGCGCAGGTTTCATAAGCGAGCGCAATATCCCCTAAAGTGCCCGCCGTGTCAGGGGCGGGAAATGCCAAGACATTAGTGGCCTTATCCTGACCCCGCCATTGCGCATTAAGCGCCTTTACCGCTTCGTCACTGGTGAAGAGTGCGGCAAAACCTTCGCCTCGGTGTTCAAAAAATTCATCGACTTGGGCCGTAACTGCCCCAGCAAACGCCTGTACGTCCGCACCAAGCGCGGCGATCCAGCGGGGATCGTCCATCTGCGCCTCCACATCAAAGCCTTGGCTTTTGGGGACTTGAACAGGTGTAGCCGGCTCCTCGACGGCACGATCCTGCGCCTCATAAGCCTCAACAATGCGGCCAACCAAAGGATGACGGACAACGTCCTGGCGCGAGAATGTCACGATCTGCAGGCCCCTCACCTTCCGCAAAATTGCCAGCGCGTGGGCGAGGCCTGAATCGCTTGAACGTGGCAGATCCACTTGGCTCGGATCACCATTAACCGCCATACGTGACCCTTCGCCTAAGCGGGTCAGCAACATTTTCATCTGCATCCGCGTCGTATTCTGCGCCTCATCAACAATCACAAATGCGTCAGACAAGGTTCTTCCGCGCATAAAGGCCAAAGGTGCCACCTCGATCTCGCCCGCGGCTTTGCGCCGCTCAAGCTGGGCGGCGCCCAACAGCGCCTTGAAAGCATCCCAGATTGGCTGCAGATAGGGATCGACCTTTTCTTCCAAATCACCCGGCAAAAAGCCCAAGCGTTCACCAGCCTCCACCGCTGGCCGGGTCACGACGACTTTGGCGACGCGGCCCTCCAGCAACATACCCACGCCCACCGCCACCGCCAGATAGGTTTTGCCAGTGCCCGCCGGCCCGACACCAAATACCAGATCATTATCGCCACTGGTTAAGGCTTCTAGATAAAGCGCTTGGGTTGGTGTGCGGGGTTTAATGCCGCTGCGACGGCCTGGGAGAGAAATCGCGTTAGCGGACACATTGGCACCCGCGCGCACGAATGAAATCGCAGCCCGCACATCCGCCAAGGATAAGCCCTCCCCCGATCCAGCCCGGGTAATCAAGCCACAAATAGCTTCGCCCGCCTGTTCCAGTGCGACAGGGTCTGCGCCTGATAATACGATATCGCCACCTTGGGCCCGCGCCGCCACGCCAAAAGCGTCTTCAACCAAAGCCAAATTGCGATGCGCCGGACCGGCAATCAGCGGCGACAGACCTTCATTGCCCACATGCACCCGGATTTGATCATCGCCGCGCGTCATCGTCATCTCGTCTGATTTCCGGCGGCGCATTAATGGCTGCTTCCGTTGAAATCGCTTAACCGCCCCGTCAAGGAATTGGGCATAGTCCCAATAATGGTCACACGTGCCAAGTGCCCGATCAGGCTCTCAGGTCCCTCGACATGGACCGATTGCAGCCAAGGGCTTCGGCCGAGGATTTGGCCC
>JBEINE010000179.1:0-5604 GCA_040378245.1 Hyphomonadaceae bacterium
GACCAGCATCAAAAAGACTTTGGGCCTGCATGCCAAAGCAACAGGCCCACGTCCATTTTTGCTTCAAGGCAAGATTGTTACAAGTCTTGCAATTACGCGCGCAACACTTCTGGTAGAGCGCGGCAATAACGCTCTACATCAGGGATTTTGCCCATGCTGACGCGCGACCAATTGGTGTAAGGCCCATACGTGCCTCGGATCAGGATGTTGCGCGCCGCCATCCGGTCGCGCACCACATTAGCATCCATGCCGACATTCACCCACACGAAATTGGTCACCGATGGCAAGGATTGAAGGCCCAGCTCGCGCACTTTCGCTTGCACCATCTCGCGAGCCTCAGTGATTTTGCCGCGCGAATAGGTCAGGAATGGGGTGTCATTGTAACAGGCCACAGCGCCCGCTAGGCCAACGCAATTCATGCCCCCCATTAGGGCTGTGCCAATCTTGGCGATGTTCTCCGGGGTTGAAATGACATAGCCAATGCGAATACCAGCCATGCCATAAATTTTGGAGAATGTCCGTGTTACGGCGACGTTGTTGCCAGCCTTAATCAAGTCGACCACGGAATTGGCCTCTGGCTGGTCGGTCAGCTCGATATAGGCTTCGTCAAGCAGAACAAATGTCTTCTTGGAGGCGGCGCTGGCAAACGCGTGGATGGCCGCGGTGTCCTCTAAGATTCCCGTGGGATTATTCGGGTTACAGACCGATATCAACGCTGTTTGAGGGGTGATGGCCGCCTCCATAGCCTGAAAATCATGAGTAAAGTCGGCCTTGAGCGGCACGCGAACCGTCTTGACACCACGCGCTTCAGCATATCGGAAATAAGCGTCCCAGAACAAATTGGTGCTGACCATTGTGCCCGTACTGCCATAGGCCAAAGCGATGGCGTTGAGGATTTCCCCCGATCCGCTTGAAACAAGAACATGTGCTGGGGTGACGCCATGGCGCTCGGCGATCATGGCTGTTAGGCGCTGGACGGCTGGGCCTGGATAATATGACCCGCTCGTCAAAGCTTCGCGCATCGCAGCAATGGCACTGGGAGCTGGCCCGTAAGGATTTTCGTTGAGGCCGAGGCGGGCGACTCCAGGTGCTGGACCCAGCAAAGGCGGCGCGGCGGGTGTAGCCGCCACAGCACGAGAGGTGACCAGGGCGACACCGCCGGTACTGGCCGCTGCGCCTAAAAGAAAACGTCTTGATAAGTCCATTTGGGTCTCCTGTTCTGGGTCGATTGCGGGCGGGTCATTTGAAGGGGCTTTAACCGGCCGCCACTGAGGTTAAACCTTCATGCAGCATCAAAGCTGAGGTCACCAACAGATAACAGCCAAAAATGCGCTTCAGCATCGGGCCGTTGAGCGCATGGGCGGCTTTTGCACCGAGCGGTGCGGTGAAAAACGACATAGCCGCGATGGTAATCGCACCCAACACATTGATGTAGCCAAGCGATCCTGCCGGTAGCGCCTTATTGCCCCAGCCTATTATGGCAAACCCAATTGCGCCTGGAATGGCGATGATGGCACCAATCCCGGCTGCCGTTGCCACCGCGCGATGGATCGACTTGCCATAGCTGGTCATAACCAGCACCGCGATCGTACCCCCGCCAATGCCCAACATCGCTGAAAAGCCGCCCAGAAACGTCGCAAGTCCTGCCCGCAATGGACCTTCCGGCATGACCCGGTCAACCGGCTCGCGCTTTTCCAACAGCGGAAATACATAGTGTAGGCCCATGAGCAAAACGCCACCACCAAACACAAGGCTCATGACAGTCCCGTCCACCGCACGCGCCAGAAGAAGCCCACCAAGCACGCCTAAGATAATCCAAGGTGCCCATGTTCGAAGGACATCAAAGTCAACAGCCCCGCGTGCCGCATGGGCTTGAGTGGAGCGCAATGATGTGACGATGATTGTCGCCAAGCTGGTCCCAACGGCGACATGGGTGATGACGCTGGGGTCAACGCCGAACGCGTGATAAACCGCGATCAGGGCCGGCACCACAACAAAGCCCCCACCGATGCCAAACAATCCCCCAGCAAAGCCTGCTGATAGCCCTGCTAACAACAAAGCGGCGATCATTGGCGCTAATTCTATCATGTCTTGAAGCGATATCACGCTGGACCCTCGAACTATTTTCTGAGTGAGGGGTATCACGGCTTTCGCGGAGCCAAGTGCAAATTCGCTCCAAATCCTGCATTCACGCACGAAAACGTAAGGTTAAGCTCGTTTCTTGGGCATGTTATGTGACGATTATGTGCAAAACATAATCTGAACACTGACGGTTGCGGCTGAAAGGCCCCTCAACCATAGCCAACCCAGAAATAGTGAGAAAGGATGATATCTCAAATAAGAAATTATGGGTGGAAAAACACTGGCCATGTGCATAAGTAAAAGTAATAGTTTAGGGGACCCTATATAATGATGAAAAAAACTAATAATGTCACTCGCGTGGCCCGTGCTGGAGTGGCCGTGAGCGCCCTGATGACCGGGTGGGTGCCTGTCCAAGCTCTGGCGCAAGCCACAACAGTGGCCGCCGCGGTCGAGGCGGCTGTGGACGCGACAAAGAACGAGATCGTGGTGGTAACCGGGTCACGCAGTCGCCCACGGACCGTCGCTGACAGTGCCGTCCCCGTGGATGTGATTACGTCGGGGGCGATTGAAGAAGTCTCCTTTACCGACACCCAAGACGTGCTGAAGACCTTGGTGCCGTCCTTCAACACATTCCGCCAGCCGATCTCTGACGGCGCAACCTTTATTCGGCCCGCGACTTTGCGGGGCTTACCGCCTGATAAAACGCTCGTTTTGATCAATTCCAAGCGCCGCCACCGCGCCGCCTTGGTATCGATTGGCGGCTCTGGTCAGCAAGGGCCAGATATTGCGACCATTCCGGCGTCAGCGCTGAAAGCGGTTGAAGTTTTGCGCGATGGCGCGGGTGCCCAGTATGGTTCTGATGCGATTGCGGGTGTTTTGAACTTCATTTTGAAAGATGGACGCGAAGGCGGCGAGATCCAGTTTCAAACGGGGGGCTTTGGCAAAGGTGACGGCAAGGACTTTTTGCTTTCAGCCAATATCGGGCTGCCGTTGGGAGAAAAGGGCTTTATCAATCTCAGTCTGGAAGCCACAAAGGCAGATGGCACCAATCGTGGCGATCAGTTTATCAGTGGCCGTCAGTCCCCCCAATTTGATGTCGCGACAGGAACCGGGACAGCTTTTGATGTCGCCACTTACACCACATTATATCCCCAATTCAGGAATCTGTTCGGCAACGGTCAACGCAACAGCCTCGACAATGTTCAGCTTTGGGGCCAGCCTGAAAGCGAAGCCATCCGTGGCTTCGTTAATGCGGCCTATGATATTTCCGAAGGCGTCAAGCTCTATGGTTGGGCGAATTATTCGAAATCAGAAGGCAGCGGCGACTTCAACTATCGCTTCCCAGACCCGGAGTTTGGGGCCACGCCCAATGTCAATGGCCGTCAGGCGACCCTCGGGCCTTCCATTCGTTTGCAAAATGGGCAGAGCTTTCAGTTCACAAGTCTTTTCCCGGCCGGCTACACGCCGCGCTTCTCTGGCGATGTGACCGATTATTCAATTACAGGCGGCTTTAAGGGCGACTTCAGCAAGTCTTTATCCTACGATGTGTCGGCTCGCTACGGTCGCAACGAGATTGACTATACGCTCACCAATACGATCAACCCTTCGCTTGGGCCAAACTCACCGAGAACCTTCAAGCCCGGCGCTTTGGTGTCAGATGAATATGCGTTCAACGTGGATTTCACCTATGAACGCGCGGTAAGTTGGTTAGATTCGCCGCTCACGATCGCTTTTGGTGCGGAGTATCGCGACGAAGGTTATGAGATCGTTCGAGGAGATGCAGCCTCCTATGCAATAGGTCCCTATGCTGGCAGAGACCCGTGGGGCTTTTGCAATTTGTCGCAGCCCGCAGCAACCCGCACACCAACCGCTGCAGGTCTCGCGGTGATCGCAGCTGGATCGACGCTCAATTGCACCTTGGATACTGGAACAGATGCGCGCGACCCTGTCTATAACACGTTAAGCGTGTCCTCTGACGGATTTCCCGGGTACGGGCCTAACGTGGCGGGTGATCTGAGACGCAACAGCTCCGCGCTTTATGGCGAGGCGTCAGCGGATGTGACCCCGCGCTTGTTTGTGTCTCTGGCCGCACGGTTCGAGAGTTTCTCTGACTTTGGCGAAACCAGCGATGGCAAAGTCTCAGCGCGTTATGAATTCTCCGACGCGTTGGCTCTGCGGGGTTCGGTTGGCACGGGCTTTAGAGCGCCCACTGTCGGTCAGCAATTCACCACCAATGTGAGCACAAACTTCGTCAACGCCCAGCCCGTCAATGCGGGTCTATTCCCAGCCTCTAACCCCGTTTCGGTCTTTTTGGGTGCTAAGCCCCTGAAAGCCGAAAAATCCACCAATTATTCCGTGGGTGCGACCGCTGACTTTTTGGGCATATCTCTGGCGCTGGACCTCTATCGCATTGAGTTAAGTGATCAATTCTGGTCAACGCGGCTCCTCACAATTGCCAATGGATCGGCGATCCAAAACCAATTGATTGCGGCTGGAGTCCCCGGTGCCAATTCAATCGGCGGCGTTCGCTTCTTCCAAAATGCCTTTGATTCAACCACTGAGGGCCTCGACATTGTCGCGACCTATCGGATCGATTGGGGAGCGGCAGGGCGTACGGGTCTGACATTCGCCGCCAATCACAACACCTTCAAAATTGGCACAATCAAGGCGGGCTCGGCCTCCAATCTATTGTTCCAAGAAACCGATGTATTTGACCTCGAAAACAATGTGCCAAAGGTGCGGGGCAATTTCTCGGTGAACCACAATGTGGGTTCGCTTGGCTTGCTCCTGCGCGCCAATTTCTGGGGCGAATATACCCATTCCGCTTGTTTGCCGACGCCACCAGCGACAGTGTTTAAGTGCCCGTCAACGACGCTGCGTCCCGAAGGCTTGGTCAAGCAAAAATATTCACCCGAAACCTTGTTTGATCTTGAGGCATCTTATGATTTTCCCGCTGAGCTGAGCGTAGCGATCGGGATCCGTAACGTCCTCGACACTTATCCAGAGGAAGGCAATCCACGCTTGGGTGAGACCACCAACGGGCGGGTTTATCGTTCCGATTCACCCGTGGACTGGCAGGGCCGGTTCTTCTACTTGCGGGCGAAAAAATCATTCTAAAAGTCGGCTCGGGTTCCGTGCGTTTCTTGTCGAAGGCGGTGGGAAGCGCACGCCCGAATTTCGTTGAATGGCTATATCGACCTTGGGGACGCAAGCTCGGTTGGTCCGTTCAAAGATGTGCGCTTCCCAATCAATGTCGACAATATCACTGATGAGGATTATCTGGGCACGATCACAATAACGACCAACACACCGGCAAATTCCCGCTGGGTTAACCGCGAACCTATCAGCTTTCCGTTTCAGCAGACTTCTTGTTGGGCCTGCTGAAACGACTATGAAAAGCTGTTGAGACTGAAGGATGCGCGCTCTCCGTCTTAGCCTGGGGGAAAGCACGCTGATATGGGGGGTAAACTGACGAGGCCCCTCAATTATAAGCGATTTAGGGGAGACCACCGCCGTGCGACA
>JBEINE010000258.1:0-2995 GCA_040378245.1 Hyphomonadaceae bacterium
GAGAGGTCTTTTTTGAATCAAAAAATCGGGATAAAAAGACCTAAATCAAATACCTAGACGCGCAACTTGGTTCTAAATGAACCAGACTGCTGAACCACATTAGGGAGTTGAAAGCCTTGCGCGCTGTAGGTGGGCCTCAGCCTGCGCATTGGCAAACAAGTTACAGACATGTAGGAGGCCACAGTCTCACCTGCGCCATGATCGACATTGCAGGCATGAGGCGCGGGCTATCAGGGCGGGGACCTTTTTGATGCTGCTTGCAATCGACGTGGGGAACACCAATTCCAAGTTTGCTGTACATGATGGCGAAGCTTGGCGCGGGACGTGGCGGGCGGCGAGTAACTCCTCCCGCACGGCAGATGAATATGCGGTTTGGCTCAATGCTGCGATGAATTTTGTTGGGCTCTCCTTGAGAGATCTCAAGCAATGTGTGATCTCAACAGTTGTTCCTCAGGCGTTGTTTCATTTGCGGAATCTCTCACGCCGCTATGTGGGCTATGAGCCGTGGGTTGTGGGTGAAAATGTCGATCTGGGTATTGAAGTGCGTATTCCAAAGCCGTCAGAAGCTGGTGCGGATCGATTGGTCAATGCCATTGGCGCTTATATTCAATATGGCGGGCCTGCGATTGTAATCGATAGTGGTACTGCAACCACATTTGACATTGTGGGAGCAGAAGGCGCATTTGAGGGCGGCATCATCTCGCCAGGGATAAACTTGTCTCTGCAGGCGTTGCATAATGCTGCGGCCCGCCTGCCGCGCATTGAAATCCGCAAGCCTGATAAAATTATCGGCACCGATACTGTCGGGGCGATGCAATCGGGTATATTTTGGGGCTATATAGAAATGATTGATGGCCTGATTGGCCGCATCAAACAGGAATATGGCACCCCTATGACTGTGGTTGCTACAGGTGGTGTCGCGTCTTTGTTTGAGGGCGCATCACTCCATATCAATCATTATGACCAAGATTTGACCACTATCGGTCTCCTTGAAATCTTTGAACGCAATGGCGGTCGCTCCGCCAATCGGAAACCAACGTGACCCAAACCAAAACTAATAACATGGTAAAAACAGACGAACTCGTATTTCTCCCCCTCGGCGGCTCCAATGAAATTGGTATGAACCTCAATGCTTATGGTTTTGGACCAGAGGGCAACAAGAAGTGGATTGTCGTCGATGTCGGCGTAACCTTCGCTGGCGAGGAAGGCATCCCGGGTGTGGACTTGATACTACCCGATCCAGAGTTCTTGGAAGCCAATAAAGGCGATATCTTAGCCATCGTGCTGACCCATGCCCATGAGGATCATGTCGGTGCCATGGGGTGGCTGTGGCCGCGTTTTCCCGCACCCGTCTACGCCACGCCCTTTACCGCGCATCTGCTGCGCGACAAATTGAGGGAGCGCGGCATTGAAAAGAAGGTGCCCCTCCACGAGGTGCCGCTGAAGCACCGTTTTCAGATTGGCCCGTTTGACATTGAATATGTCACGCTGACCCACTCCATCGCTGAGCCCAATGGTCTGGCAATCCATACGCCGTTAGGCACCGTCATGCATACCGGTGATTGGAAGATCGATATCGATCCCTTGATCGGTGAGGTGACAGATACGGCCCGTATCCGCCAAATTGGCAAGGACGGCGTGCTGGCTATGATATGTGACAGCACCAATGTGTTTTCGTCTGGCGAAAGTGGTTCAGAGGCCGGAGTCCGTGACGGCTTGTTTGAGGTGATTGCCGAGCAAAAAGGCAAAGTGGCCGTCGCTTGTTTTGCCTCCAATGTAGCGCGCATTTTATCGACGGTTGAGGCCGCCACGGCGGCGGGTCGCTCGGTCTCGCTCATTGGGCGCTCGATGCTGCGTATTACTGGCGCCGCGAAAGCGGTGGGTTTATTGGCAGACGCCCATTTTGTGGATCCGGAGATGGCCACCAACTTGCCTGACGACAAAGTGCTGTTTTTGTGCACCGGCAGCCAAGGTGAGCCCAGAGCCGCCTTGGCGCGCATTGCCGAAGGAACACACCCCCATGTCAATCTCAGAAAAGGCGATACCGTCTTGTTCTCCAGCCGGGAGATTCCAGGCAATGAAAAGTCGATTCTGGCATTGCAAAACCAGCTCGCGGGCAGGGGGGTGAATATCATTACAGGTCGGGACCGCCATATTCACGTCTCGGGTCACCCGTGCCGAGATGAATTGAAGGTGATGTATGAGATGGTGCGCCCTGTGATCGCCATTCCCACGCATGGCGAACAGCGCCACTTGGCCGAACATGCAAAATATGCTCTTGAATTGGGGGTGCCCCAGTCTTTGGCCGTCAAGAATGGCGATATGATCCGTTTGGCACCGGGGCCAGGCACAGTCATTGACGAAGTTCCATCTGGTCGCCTTCTGGTTGATGGCGACGCGATTATTTCAGCTGATAGTGGTGCCATTGCCGACCGTTTGCGCTTGGGCGAACATGGCTATGTCATGGTCTCCATAGCCGTTGATGGGAAAGGCCAGATCAAAGCCGGGCCGGACGTGCGCGCGCGCGGCTTGTCAGAAAAGAATGGCAGCCCGGCCGAAGGTCGCCTTGAACAGTTGGCGGATGCCGCAGAGGAGGCCTTCAATCGGCTCAAGCTCAATCAGCGCTTGGATGAGGAGACAGCGGAGGGCTTTGTGATGCGCGCGGTACGTAAGGCCTCAGATCGCATCTTTGGCAAGCGCCCGATCGTCGATGTCGTCGTTATGACGATATAGGACTGCCAGTTCAGAAAAAATGGCGGACATCAGACACGCCCGAGGATGAATATGTCTGATGCCCGCCACTAGGTGTTGCGAGTTCGCGCAAAGAAGCCTCATCTAGGCCGCTCCACTCTCAGGCCATCTAAAATAAACTAGACCTGACATAACTACCCTAATTTGCACACCTTTAAGGTGTGTTAATAAGTCTGGGTCAATTTGCCTAGGGTCTGTCCCGTCTTTTTTGAATCAAAAAAGCGGGATAAACAGACCCTAAATC
>JBEINE010000287.1:0-2218 GCA_040378245.1 Hyphomonadaceae bacterium
ATATCAAACAAACCGCCCTGCTTGACCCGCTTCATCCGACGCAAACGCTGCATACCTGCCTCCATCGCCATACAGCAATGGGATCACGGTTCACGCCTTCAGGCTAGCGGTTTTTTGCGGGTGTCCACTTTACTTACTTATCATGCATATGCTTCTATCTTCCATTTTCCTTCGGTGTCTTCTCCTGAGCCAAAATAAATAGTTTCAATAGATCAAGGGAGTGTGCTGCATTGCCAGAGCTTTGGGTAGCAATTGGAGTGGTCGCGGCCTACCAAATAGCCTCTAGTTTTGTGCGCTGGCTAAAGTGGAATCAATTCATTCCATATTTCATAGTCCTTATCCTCAGCTTGTTGATCTATATCAGTTCAACCGAGTTCTTGGATCGATTTGTTCGATATTTTATGGCTCCTGTAGACGTCGCAGGATTTCTTTTCCAAGTGGGCACAACATTCATAGCGGGATTAGTTGGCGTTCTAATATTTGTCTTTATCAGCAAGGTGCTTCGACTTAGACATTATAGGGATTACAATCCCTATCAGCGCTTTTTTGAAATAAAGCCGCTACAATTTTTCTTTTTTGTGATCTTTTACATGCCAATTATAGTGATGGTAGAAGAATTGGTCTTTCGAGTAACTATGATTGGCTTAGCCCACTCTGATGAAATTACTTTTTTGGAAGAGGCATTCTTGATTATACTATCTGCGATCGTATTTGGGTTAGCGCATTGGTCCAAAGAAAGTCAGGGACACGCAGTCTATGCTACGATAGCGGGCCTCATATGGGGTGTGTCATTTACAATTACCGGGTCAGTTTGGGTACCTTTCTTTGCGCATTTCTTGCATAATGCATTGGCGATGTCTTTGGTTTATGTTCGCCACCACTTCACAAATCAACCGGATGAAGATGAATCGAGGGTCTAGGTTTCCACGATTCGTTTCAGGGTACTGCCTTCTTCGCGTAACCGACCGGTCTGGCACGCCTTGACGTATCAAGCGGGGTGTGGGGCGATGGCGGGTTTCCAGTTCCACGGCAACAGCGCGTGGAGGCGTTTGTTGGGGTGGTCGTCTATGCGGGGGAGGGTGAGCCGTATACGGCGAACGGCGAGCCAGGCTTCGGGATTGATGGCGTTGAGTTTTGCGGTTTCGATGAGGGAGTAGATGGCGGCGGCGCGTTGCCCTCCCGTGTCTGATCCTGCGAACAGCCAGTTTTTGCGGCCAACGGCGAGGCTGCGGATGGCGCGCTCGGCGCTCGCCATTGTCCTTGGACCAATGGCGGACAAAGGCTCGCTGTTGTCGATTTCGAGTGTGCCGTCGTCGAGGTAGCGCGAGAGGGCGGTGAAGCGTGTGAGCGCATAGCGGATGGCGACAGCGAGATCGCCGCCCTTGGGGATGCGGGCAAGTTGTTGCTCCAGCCAAGTGTGGAACGCGGTCATCAAGGGCTTTGATTTGTTTTGGCGGATGGCCTTGCGCTGATCTGGTGGCAGGCCGCGCGCTTGCCCTTCAACACCGTAAAGTGCAGCGATCTGGCGTATAGCCTCGCCCGCGATGGGGGAAGCTGTTGCCGCACATGGGCCATGCACGCCACTTCTTGGACTTTGGCGGGAACCTCGGTGCGTGTTGGCGCATAGAGCGCATTGAACCCCGCATAACCATCAGCATGAAGATGGCCAGCGAACCGATCAAGGTGGGCAACGGGATGTTCGCCTTTGCGGTCTGGGCTGTAATAATAGATTGCAGCAGGCGGTCGCGCGCCACCATGCCCGCGTTCATCGCGCACATAGACCCATAGACGCCCCGTTTTGGTCTTGCCCGCACCCATTCCTGTTTTATTGGGGGCCAGCACTTTGACAGGCGTATCATCACCATGAAGCGCGGGGGATGCCATCACATCCTTGGCCAACAGGTCGATCAGCGGGGATAGGATTTTCGCCACATGGCCCACATCATCAGTGAGGCTGGAGCGGTCGATGTCGATGCCCGAACGCGCATAGATCTCGCTTTGGCGATACAGTGGTAGGTGATTGGCATATTTGGCCACCACTACATGGGCCAGAAGGCCCGGACCATGGCGCAGACGCCGCGCCAACAAGCCAGTTGCCGGGGCCTGCACAATGGTCTCGCACACCCGACACGAGAACTTGGGGCGGACATGGCGGATCACTTTCCAGCTTTCGGGCACATATTCCAAGACCTCGGTGACATCCTCACCCATTTGGCGC
>JBEINE010000047.1:0-16352 GCA_040378245.1 Hyphomonadaceae bacterium
GCTTTCAAATAAGCACGAAACCAAGCCTCGGTTTCTTCGCTCTGCACTTGAAGCCGGGCGGCGTTAAAATCATCATACATCATGTCTCTCCTCAGAATTTGGCGCGTAAATCCACCGACACAGTGCGCGGACGTCCGCGAAACATCGAAGGTCAAACTCCCCTAACCCTTCACTACGAAACATCGTTTCGACCATTGAAGTTTTTTTTGTAGAATTGAACAAAAAAAAATTATAAGTCAAGTGTCATGGATGATGATCCATTTAGCTAGGAGTCGTGGCTGTGAAAATTGAAGGCAAATTAGTAGTCGTGACAGGCGCAACCGGTGGTATCGGGCTGGAAATTGCCCGTCAGATGCGAGACGCGGGAAGTACGGTAATCGCTGTTGGCCGAGCGTTAGATCTCCTGAGCCTCGCCCGAAGCGAGGGCCTCGAAACAATTATGTCCGACCTTTCCAACTCAGAGGGGTGCGATGCTCTATGCCAGCAGCTCACTGGCCGCCCGATTGACATCTTGATAAATAACGCGGGGGTTGATCCGGTCTATTCAATTGACCGAGCTATTGATTTTGAGGCGATTGATCGTGCAATTTACCTCAATTTGAACGCGCCCATACGCTTGATTGGTAAGCTGCTACCTCATTTGTTGCAGCGACCGGAGGCGGCTATCGTTAATGTCACATCAGGTTTTGCGATAGCGCCAAGTGCCTCGACGCCTGTCTATTGCGCAACGAAAGCGGGTATGCGGAGTTTCACGCTCGCACTTCGCGCACAGCTGGCAGATTCGCCAATAAAGCTAATAGAAGCACTTCCGCCACTGGTCGACACCAAAATGACAAGTGCTATTGAGGCAAAGAATAAAATGCCACCCAAAGCCTGTGCGGCTGCGATTGTTGCTGCGATTGTCGCGGGGCACGATGAAGCCAATATTGGCGACGTAGGCTTGCTCCGGATGATCTATAGTATTTCGCCCGCGTTGGCGCGACGAATTATGATTGCGTCATGAGCAAAGTGGCCATTCCCTGCAACAGAACCGCCCCAAATCCGCACGTCGCAGATGGCGCTTCGTCCCAATATCAGTAAGCGACCGGCCCCGACCGCCTTGTCGGAATGTTTGGACTGGTTGAGAGTGAGCACCTTACGGGTGGTCGTAAGGAGGTCTTGGATGGGTGGGGTGGTTTTGGCGGGGCGTTGTTCGTGTTCGGGGGTAAGCGGGCAACCTTGATAAAGGTGCTAAGCTGGGGTGGGTCTGGCACCGCGCTTTATGCCAAACAGTTGGAGCGTGGTCGCTTTATCTGGCCCTAGGCCAAGGACGGCGTGTCCCCAATGAGGGCAACTCGATTAGCGACAATGGCTCGTTCAAAAACAAGAGATCCTTGTTTATCGATATCTCGCTTGCAAGAGGATGCAATGAAGAATTGGCGAAATTTATAACCCGCTTATGAGTTCGGGCGCGCGCCCTTATGGTCACAAGGGTTATTTGGCATCCAATGGTGTATCGTAAGCGAGTTTATAGTTTTTCAGTATCAAATTTGTATACATCTCTGATATCCCGTCAATTGGCCTGATAACGTCAGCCAACAATCTCGACAATTCTTTAGAATTCTTTGCATGGACTTCTGCCATGACGTCAAACATGCCCGCTGTAGTGATAACGTAATCGATCTCGGGAACTTCAGCCAGCTGTTTGGCGACTGCCGATGGATCGCCATTGCAACGAATTCCCAGATAGGCACTTGCATCATAGCCAAGCTCAGACACATTCAGCACGACCGAGACCAACAAAATCCCCTCATTTCGAAGTTTGTGAACCCTCTGCCTGACCGCTGCTTCAGACAGGCCGACCAGCTTGCCCAATTTGCCGTAAGCCATTCGGCCATCCTTGCGCAGCTCCATGATGATTTGTCTGTCGGTTTCATCAAGCGAGACATTTGGCACTGAATTCTCCTTTAGAGTTTATCGGAAATTTGGCTTTATCTCCGCCACTTTAGGCACGTCCCAGAAAATTTGAAAGCGCGCCCTGATACATTACAGCCGCACCGGACCTGCGGTCGCAATATAACGAAAACCGAAAGCTGGCTGGCATATATTGATTTTTTAGTTGTCAGAAAACATTTATACGACTAATATAGTCTTTATTGACGAATCCGGAGCGGATAAATGAACTTATCAACGGTTAAATCAGGATATCCGTCACCGCCCGAAGCCGGGAAAAACAGGCTTGGGGTCGATATTGGCGGTACCTTTACCGATCTGGTGTTTGTAGATAATGCTACGGGCGAACTATCTGTCGGCAAAAGCCTGACAACCTATCCCTCGCCCCATCAGGGCGTGCTTGATGTTGTAGAAACATGCATTTCAGATGCGGCGTTGGAAGGCACAGCGCTTTTCCTTCACGCCACAACTATAGCCCTGAATGCTGTCCTACAGCGAAAAGGGGCGCGCGTCGGGCTTTTGACAACCGATGGTATGCGCGATGTGCTCGAAATCAGGCGCTCAAAGAGGGAGGCCTTCAACGACCCCCTTTGGAAGCCTCCATTGCCACTTGTCCCCCGTTACCTTCGCTGGGGTGTAAAGGAACGCCTTCTAGCGGATGGGTCGGTTCACCTTCCTCTCGATATCAATGATCTGGAATCGAAGGTGGCTTTGCTCTGTGCGGAAAAGGTAGACGCGATTGCAATCGCATTTCTGCACGCATACCGAAACCCGAGCCACGAGATCGAAGCAGGCAAAGCTATTCGCGCACTTGGCTTTACCGGTGAGATTGTCATGTCGCACCGCGTAAGCGGCGAATATCGTGAATATGAACGCACCTCCACGACGGTCATCGACGCATTTGTCCGGCCGACAATGTCACAATATCTTGATCTGCTTGAAGAAGAGATGAGGGCCCTTGGCTATGGTGGTCAGTTGCTGGCGACGACGTCCGGTGGGGGTGCCATAACCTTTGATGAGGCTCGAATGCGTCCGGTCGACACGCTCGATTCGGGGCCAGCGGCAGGCGCAGTCGGAACTGCCGAAGTCTGCCGGGAGTTGGGAATTCCATACGCCGTGATGGCCGATGTCGGTGGAACCAGTTTCGATACAGCCTTGATCGTCGATGGGGCGCCTTCGCTGAAATATGAAGGCGAGGTCGCAGGTTTTCCCTTGCAGACGACATGGGTCGATGTCCGCTCGATAGGCGCTGGAGGCGGGTCAATTGCCTACATTCATGATGACGGCCTGCTGCGCTGCGGCCCGCAGAGCGCTGGTTCAACGCCCGGCCCAGTCTGTTACGGGCGCGGCGGGCTTCTGCCGACTTCGACCGACGCTGCAGCATCACTTGGCATGCTTGGAACCGGCAAACTAGACGGCGGTGTCACGCTTGATTTTGCGAGCGCAAGACAGGCGCTCGATGTCCTTGCCAAAAAGATTGATCTCGATATCGACGGGGTTGCTCGCGGCATTTTGAAAATTGTTGGTACCAACATGGCTAACGCAATCCGTGAACTGACAATTGAACGTGGATTCGATCCTCGCGAAGCGGTCTTGTTCTCGTTTGGCGGAGCTGGCGGCATTTTTGCGGGGCTCGTGGCAAAAGAACTTGAAATTAGTCAGATCATTATACCGCGTCATGCAGGCGTGTTCAGTGCTTGGTCACTGCTGGGACAGGATCTGGCGCGCAGCTCGGCACGAACGGTGCTTGAGGAGTTTAGCGATGACGGATTGGGGAGGGCCAATCTCGTTGCCGGGGAATTGCTCGCAGCGCTTGTCGAAAATTGCAGATTTCTGTCGATACCGGGTCTGAGCGCGCCGGTTCGTTCGGTAAGGCTCGATGTGCGTTACATCGGGCAGGAATATCCGCTGACGATCAATGCATCGTCTGGCGGCGGGGCTATCGATATCTCCTTGGCTGAAATCGAACGTAGGTTTCTCGACGCCTCAAGCCGATCCTATGGCTATGTAAGGAAAGCTCCGCTTGAGATAATCGCGGTCCGCGTTGAAATCAGGGCAAGCCTTCCGCGCCCGAAAGCAAAGCTGCCAGTCCCGGCGGTGCGGGACGAGAAATCGTCGATTGAAGCCTTTTCGTTCAGAGCAAACGCGCGGCTTCCTTTCCCGATTGTGCCACGTGACGCGATGACCTTGGACCATAGCTATCCGGGACCGATGATTATCACAGAGAAAACGACCACTACATACGTTGACCAGAACTGGACCGCAAAAATCCATCCTTGCGGTCATCTCATTCTCCAACAGCAAGGAGCAAAATCATGAACGGTTTTGCACATAAAAGCAATGACCCCGACAAAGCCTCAGCTGACCCGATAACGGTCGAGGTCATTCGCCATTCACTGGTATCGGCAGCGGAACTGATGCGCCTGACATTGGCTCGGGCTGCTTACTCTTCGATTATCTATGAAGCGGTCGATTTTTGTTGCGCGGTTTATGACAAAGATCGCCGACTGTTGGGTCAAGGACGCTCGCTGCCCCTCTGGCTGGGAACGATGCATTTCTGCATCGAAGCAAGTGTCAACAATGTCGGCGGCGAGTCTGCTCTTCGGCCTGGAGATGTCCTTTTGCACACGGGAGCTTATGAAACCGGTTCCCATGCGCAAGATCTGGCTATCATTGTACCGGCGTTTCTGGACGGCCAGCTCATCGGCTATGCCACGACAAAAGCGCATCAGATGGATATGGCGGCTAAGCATCCTTACTGTATGGATACAACCGACATTTTTCAGGAAGGGGTGATCTTTCCGGGAGTCAGGCTGTTCAGTGCTGGCGAGCGGGTCGATGATATGTGGCGGACTCTACTTGCAAATACGCGGCTTCCGCAAATCCTGGAAGGCGATGTCGCTGCAGTCATCGCGTCAGCGCATACAGGCGCAAACGCTCTTTCAAATGTCGTCGATAAATTTGGAATTGACGTATTCAATGAGGCGGTGGGACTGATCTTTGATCGCAGCGAAGCATCGGTGCGCCGCAAAATCCAAGCATTGCCGGATGGCCGATATCACGGTGCGTCGGCGATCGATAATGACGGCGTGCTTATTGACGAGCTGATCCCGTTTGATGTCTTTGTCGACATAGACGGAACTGGCATTACGGTGGACCTCTCGACTGCTCCGGCTCAGCGCACAGGCCCTGTTAACTGCCCACTTCCTTCAACAGTTTCCGCCGCGCGGTTTGCGATATTGTCGCTCATCGCCCGTACCGAAGAGATAAACGAAGGACACTTTAGGCCAATCGAGTTGAAAACCCGCGAGGGGACGATTTTTCATCCCCGCTCGCCTGCCCCGATTTTCGATTATTTCGTTCCAGGGATGATTGCGATCGATACGATCCATCTCGCCATGAGCCCGATCATGCCGGGCGAAACTGCTGCGGGTTCCGGAGGCGATCTGGGCGGGATCATTGCTTGGAATTACACCGGCGAAGGAGAGCTCGATGCCATTGCTGCTGACCATCCTACCGGCCAAGGCGCGACCGCGACTGGCGACGGCGCCCCCCCAATGACGCATATCAGTTGTTCGGGCGGGCGAAACACGCCGATTGAGGTATTCGAAAGCAAATTTGGTGCGATTGTCGTCGATAAGGTCGAACTCGTAACCGATTCCGGCGGTTCAGGTGAATATCGAGGCGGATTGGGCGCGCACTACTGCTACCGCGCATTAAAACCATTTCAGGTGACATCGGGCAACGACCGGCAGCGGACGCCGCCAGAGGGCCTTTTAGGTGGAGGCAAAGGACTGCCGAACCTAACAGGGCTGTTCGTCGATGAACAGCTAGCCAGAACCATATCGAAGGTCAATGATATGACCGTGGCTGCTGGCGCTTACCTTAAGGTCCGGGTCGGCGGAGGCGGTGGCTACGGCGCCGCATCCAAGCGCAATCCGGATGCAGTTCATGACGACATCCGAAATGGCTATGTTTCGGAAAAAGCGGCGCGCCAATCCTATCCGCACGCATTTGTTCGCTGATTAACAACGGAGAAACGACTATGACCCGCAATGAGTGGCTTACGCTTTATGGTCCAATCTGGACCGACCATGTATTTTCACGCGAACTCGTCCAAACCCTGTTTACCGAGGATGCGGTCTATCGGCCCAATGTTCTCCATGCGATTGAGCAGCCTTATAAGGGTCATGATGCGATCTTCGGGTATCTCGAGCGGGTCGTTCCGACATTAGGCTGGACGTCATTGGCAGATGGCGGCGTTATCGAGGCGGGCGAATTTCTGATCATGCAGGCGTGGTTGTCCGGCCAAGTTGAAGGCAAGGATTGTACCGAGGTCGTCTGCACAATCTATCGCTTCGCGCCCGATGGCAGGTGCTGCGAGATTAGGGATTATCCGCTGATCGTGGATGAAATCGTGGCACCATTCGAAGGATGGGACGTCGCCGGCTAAATTTGCTGGCGCACTTCTTTGAATCACTAACGGTAAATCCAGATGCGTGACACAGAAGGATATAGATCGGCGCCGCTTTTAATGGGTTTCTGGGTTCCGCCGAGCAGCAAGAGCCAAGGCAACCAGGGCAAGGATAGCGGCGACAACGCCTAAGCTTGCTGATGCTATCGCGATGCCGCCAAACGACCCACGCGCGAAGCTCTCGCCCGAAACCCATAAGCCTGCCGCGTCCGCAGCCAGTCCGGTCGTTACGCCAAAAGCGGCAAGCCGCCCGGTTGCATCAATCGCAGCAAATCGAGAAATGAAAATTTGCTGGACCGTCACATACATCAAGGTAACGATCATTTGAGTTACCACGAATGTTAGGGGAACTGGCAGCGTTGTCATGAGGAACGGGGCAAAGGCTTTCGCGAGCAGCGCGCCTGAAAACAACATCACAATTGCCGCCCCCCTTCTCGCACGAAGGGCCAAGAACGGCCCAACAATCGAAACAATTGCGCTCACGGCAAAAATTACGCCTATGACACCTTCCTCAAACCCAACCCGCGCACCAAATCGTTCGTTGTAAGGCCATAACGCAGCATCGCTCAACCGGCTGAAAAAATATGCCAACAGCAAGACAAAGGCCGCTGTCCCAAAATTCAGACTTGTCCTGGAAACCGTGCGCGTGCCCACTCGCAGCAAGGGACATAGGATTGCTGTGACGAGGCCAAAAATACCAAAAACAACATAAGTGGGAGCAGAACCGTAAACTTGGAATATCCACGGCACGACCACAAGAGCTGCAATGCCAAAAATAGATGTGCCGATGAGCACGAAGGCAACAATTTTCTCAAAGCCCTCATGCGATGCGATTGCCCGGCTGGCACTGACCATGACCAAGCCGCCTGCGGCTCCGCAGATTGTCCGCGCGACTGAAAAAACGATCGGCTCATCAGACATAGCCGCCAGAAAGCTGCCAACCGACAGCAGGAGGCTGGCCAATAGCGCAACCGTTCGCGGGTTAAAGCGTCGAACAAAGGACGACCCCAACGCAGCTAGGAAATATGCCCCAAACTCCACAGCAAGAATCTCGCTTGCAACCCCATCAGCAACGTTTGCCTGCTGCATGGCCAGCGGCAGCAGAAATGCCGAAAATAGCAGGCTGATCTGGCCCAAGATCGAAACCGCTAATGCGGCAATCTTAAGCCCGAATGACGGCATCTCGCAGGTATCGCGGGCGGATGTCAAAAGCCTTTCGGTTCAAAAATGTGCATTTGACCTCTCCAATTCTTTGGCAACTGATGTCCACTGCCTCTATAAATCTTGCCGCGCTCGTTAGCTTTATGACAGCGATTTCTTGCCAGTATTGGTGCGATAGTAGTTGCCAATTTCATTCAGTCAACTATAAAAGCTTTCTCAGAGGACAATACAACTATGATAGTTATAGACCACCAGTTTGCCCATCAGTTTCTAACCAAATTTGTGCATGCTTGGGTCGTGTGTGACGCTGACGCGGCCATCGAGTTGGTCACGGAAAATTTCCGGAACGTCTGGGATCCAATACGTCCGCCCGTGCAAGGCCGGGACGGATACCGCAAGCTCTGGATCGACGAGGGTGGAAATCAAGAAGACTTGGATATTTCATGGCGAGATCCGATGGTTCAAGGCAACATGATATTCGCCGAAATGTGGGCTACGATGATTTACCATGGAGCGGAGATGTCAAATCCCGAATCTGGCAAGCAGGCCGAGGAAGCGAATATCAAACCGTCGCCGGTCACGGCCGTCGGGTGCAGTACCTTCGAGTTTGATGAGGTTGGACTATGCTTCGAAATACGCGAATATCGTTCGGTCAGTCCGGGTCTCCACCAAGCGCCACCCGCATATCGTCATCGTATGACGGCGCGCGACGAATTAGCGGCACTCGGGGTCAATTCCAACAAAGGTATGTAAACGGACATAGCTTTTGGTTTTGTGCGTCAGGCTGCGATCTTGGGCGGTGAAAGATTGAATGAATCTTTGAGTTTTTGGTCCGGAAAGTCATATTCTCCCAATAAGTTGATATGCCCCTAAAGCGCGTCTGGTTCTTTTAGAACCAAGTTGCGCGTCTTGGTATCTGATTTAGGGTCTGTTTATCCCGCTTTTTTGATTCAAAACAGACGGGACAGACCCTAATCTTCAGCTCTATCACGACACGGTAGCGCGGTTTCGGCGGAACAATCTGGCGGCGTTTAAAGCGGCGTTTGTGCAAGTTTTGATGCTGGCCAAGGAAATGGGATTGTTGGCCGTTGGTACGGTGTCGATTGATGGCACCAAGATTGACGCCAGCGCGTCCAAGATCAAAACGGTCCGCTATGATCGGGCCAAGGCGTTGCGTGAGAAGCTGGCCGCCGACATTGCCGCCCTGACAGCCCAAGCCGAAGCCGCAGATGCCAGCGACGAGATTGACCCACAAGCCCTGCCCGAAGAGATCGCACGCCGCGAAGTGTTGAGGGCAAAGTTGGATGCAGCCGTGGCGCGCTTGGAAGAGGCTGCCAAAGCCGAATATGATGCACAATTGCCAGAGTATCAGAGCAAGAATGCCGCTTATGATGAGAAGGCCAAAAACCGCAAACAGCGCGGCATGGAAAAGGTCAAAACCGAGTGGAAACTCATCGTACTCGCCTACAACTGCAAGCGCCTCGCCAAGCTAGGTGCCATCGCATGATGTCAGAAGGACTTTGTAGCATAGAACTTCAAATCAGAGCCTGAGTTGAACGACGGGCTGCTTGAACCCCCAGAGCGGGCCTTTTTTTGGCTGCGATATTCTCCCTCACTCGCATCAACAACAAAGCCGCCTGAGCAAGCGGGCCGATTTGTTCAGCCCCCCACGCCCAAAAAAAAGGCCGCCGCTCTGGGGGAGAGGGGCGGCCTTTAGACTGAGGATCTGACGGGCCATCGGGCACAATGGTCTCAGGTCACCTCAGTCTGGGCGATGAAAAGCTGGGGCATGAGGGTTGCGCGAGCTTTATCGCCTTTTGTGATGGCGTTTAGGCCAAATTCGCAATGACACTCAGGATCCTGAACGGTCTGTTATGTCATGGGGGCGATGGGCTTGCCATTTCTTGACTTGCTCATTGGCCTCATCGACCGTGATGCCATATCGCTCTTGCACGACACCCTTAAGCTTCTGGATGTCACCTCGCACTGCCAGAAAATCGTCATCTGTCAATCGACCCCATTGGGATTTCGCGGCGCCAATAAACTGCTCGAACTGGCCTTGGATGGTATCTCTGTTCATAAAAGTCTCCTTTTATTGGTCGTGCAACTGGAGACGCTTTAGTCCGCGATTAGTTCCACCAGCTTGGATGTTTCATAACGGCTTGCTGCTATATTCCAGTCAGCGAGTTGGCCGAAGAAACCCTCGATCCAAGCCGGCTGGTCTGATTTGTGGTCGAGATAACAAGCATTCTCCCCGATGTCGCAGACCAAGAGCGCAACCTGGGTTGGGTCATCGAGTAAGGTCTCTGCATCCACTGTTACCGAAAGAGCATCTGGGTAAAATCAGAAACAGATTTTCGCAAAAACTAGGCTCTATTCGAAGACGCGGCAAAACGGCTCGATTGTGTCGGTTGCTGTGGTGATTGCGGTTGGCGTCAACGCTGACGGGCGGTGCGAAGCTCTGGGGCAGACCCTAGCGTTGACGCAGAATGATGAACGCGCACTGATGTGCCATCAATCATGCGGATGTCTCCACCTTAAGCATCTGTAATCGCGTCCATTATGCGATCCCACACGCCCGCAGTCGTCCAGCGGCGAAAGCGATTATAACACGTTGTATGAGGGCCATAGCGACCGGGAAGGTCCCGCCACGGCGAACCCGAACGCCACATCGAGACTATCCCATTGAGAACCCGTCGGTCGTCAACTCTGGCAACACAACGTGCCTTATTCGGCAAAAGTGGCTCAATAACCCGCCACTCAAACTCGCTCATTTCGTATCGGCTCATCACAGGTCGCCCTCAGAAAACCTTGAATCAGAACCATGCTAATTTGGGAAGCCCTTCCATGAGTTCACGGCCTAATTCATTGTGGCTTGCGACCCGACCGACCTAACGCTTCAAAGTCAGGCTGATGGAGAATGACCGGCCACGCTTGTAAGTGTTGGCTTCGGTGCGGCCGATGTTGGACAACTGAAATTCCTGATTGTCTTCGGCCAGAAGATTGCGGCCACTAAAGCTCAGGCTGAATTCATTGCCCCTAACAGTGAACTCATGCTTTAGCACGAGATCGACATTGGTGCCTGGTTGTTCAATCACTGAAGGAACTGAACCTAAGCCGCGCCGCGCAATGCGCTCATCAACCCAGCCGACCAGCAAGGTCAGTTGTGTGCCATTGCCTTCATAGCCGATTTGCACGTTCGCTATGTTTTCGGGCGTGCCTTGTAGCTTGGTGCCATCGAGACCGAATTGTGAGGCGCTGATGCGTCTGAAGTCAATCGGGCTGATGACGGTTGAGCCAGCTCCGGCGGTAACTTCCGAAAAGGTATAGGTGTAGTTGGCGGAGAATATCAATTTACCATTCGCGAAGAAGCCCGTGTCCATCGGCAGATCGTAAGTCGTGCGATATTCTAACTCGCCGCCATACAAAGTGGCCTCTGGCGCATTGATAAAGCGGGTGAACGAGCGCTCAAGGCGCACAATCACTTCTTCAATCGGATCGGTAATCTTCTTGTAGAAAGCACCAGCCGTCACAAACTGGTTGGGGCCAATATAATATTCCAGCCGCGCGTCATAGTTTTCAAACTCGCTGTCTTTCAGGAATGGATTGCCCTGATAGATGCGGTTGGATTCAGGATCAATGTAAGGTGTGAATGCCAATTCCCGGAATTGCGGGCGGGCAATCGTTCGGGAATAGCCAAACCGCATTTGCAGATCGTCGGCAAAGTTCCACGTGATTGTGGCGGCGGGCAGAACATAATCATTGGCTAAATTGACGGGCGCAGTCGGCACTTCGCCAAAACGGTTGGTTGTGCGCACTTTTTGCGTCGCATCCTCATAGCGCAGACCCAATGAAGCGCGAATAAAGCTTGTAATCTGGAACTCTGACGACAGATAAGCGGCGATATTCTCAAGGTCGCCGATGTAGCTATCATCCTTGCCAGTTTGCTCGGTGATCACAAAGCGCGCCGGATCAATATTGTTCGGCGAGAACAGAAAATCGACGCGTGAGCGCAAAACGTCATTGGATGTTGGCCCGCGGGGCCCCGTAAAGGCGAAAGACAAAAGCTCATAATTGCGTTCTGTCTTTGAGAATACCGCGCCGCCTGAGACTTCAACTTCGCGCGCATCACCAATTGTGAACTTATAGGTGCCATCAAAGCCCCCACTGGCAACAACGTCCTTCAGCTCTGAAAAGCGGATGGAATTGCCGAGGCTCGCGCCATTGAAAGCCGTGATCCCATTGACGACCGTATAGGAAATATCGCGTTCATAAGGTGCTTTGCGCTTGGATTGGCCAAAGGAACCCCGCCATTTAAACTCAAAATCGCCAAAGCCGTGATCGCCACCCAGTTGAAACGATGCCAATTCCCGCTCATACCAAGCCGTGCCTTCGATGCGCTCTGATTGGCCAACAGGCAGGTTTGTGTCAGTGCCCAGCTCAACTTGGGCTTTCTTGGTGGTGCTGCGGACCAAAAGCCCCGTTGCGGTGAGACGCTGGTCGCCCCAGCTGAGGCTGGCACTGGAGAAGCCGTTAATCACAATATCCCACGATGACGACAAATTGGTCGCTTCCGCCTCAATGGTGTTTGAGACCACGTCCTGACGCCGTGCTTCTTGGGTTTTGAAACCGCTCTTATAACCAAGCACACCAACTAAGCCGAGATTATACTTACCAAATTCGCGCGATGTGCCCATCGTGGTTTCGGCTTCGAAATCGGGCCGAGTCTTTTCTCTTTGAACAACGGTCAAAGGCGAATTGATGAAGCTCTCGCCAATTTCTTCGAGATCTTTGCCGCTGAAATTAGTGTCATTAATGCGTTTGCCGACATCAAGAGCCACCCGAACTCGCTGGGGCAAGCGCCGCAGATCGGTGTCGATCCCAAGCCAGTCCAGTTTATGGCCATAATAGACAAGGCCACTTTTGCCGGTGGTTTCCGTGTTCGCCCCAGTACCCAGTTTCAGGGTAAAGAATGGTTTGGTTGGCGAACGCAAAGTCCGCAAATCAATGATGCCGCCGCCAAATTCGCCTGGATAATTGGCCGAGAACGTCTTTTGGACCGTCGCACCGCTTAGGATGTTAGAGGGGAATAGATCGAGCGGTACCTGCCGTCGCAGAGGCTCTGGGCTGGGCAAGGGCGAGCCGTTCAACAGGGCTGACGAATAGCGATCCCCCAGACCGCGCACATAAACAAACCGACCCGAAACCACCGACAGACCAGTCAAGCGCGTGAGTGCAGCAGCAGCACTATCGTCGCCCGTGCGCGCCAGATCGGCGGCCGACAAAAAATTAGCGACTTCTGAGGTGGCCCGTTGCGGCTCAGGGATGAAGCGACCACGAACGACAACGACTTCAACTTCCCGCTCGAGTCCCGCTTCTACGACTTCTGCGGCGCTGTCGGCGACGGGTGGGACCAGCGAAGCCGTGCCTTGCGCCCATCCAAATGTTGGCGTCAGAAGTAAGCAGCCTAGGATGGTGCATGCCAAAAGAGGCGCGCGGTTTGAAATGTGATTGGTCATATCAGGCAAAGCCTCGGATGTTCAAAACGAAGTCAGGCCAGAATGAACTGGCCGTTGAAAAGACAATCAGGGCAGCGGACCCGTCCGCTACCCTGATGAAAGCGTGATCAGCAGCTTGAGCCGGCTGACAGGCCGCAAGTCCAACCCGTCCACCAATTGTCCGACGCATCGCGGACCGCACCGATATAGGTCGTGCTCACAAAGAACGGGTTGATGGTGGCCGCGTCGAATGCGGGCCGGGCCGCCTCTGCTGTGCCATTGATGAAGCGATTGGTGAGCGTTGCGGTGATCCCAGCGCTATTGTTGGTGCCCGCTGTGATGAGGGCGCTCGCATTGGCCCCAATGGTGCCGGGGCAGCTGAACAGCATGGAGTCAAAGCGCGGCGCGGGGGAGGTGTTGGCCGTGTCCGTTAACGCGCAAATGGTTGACCCCGTCACCACCCCATTGAGGAAACGTCCAGAACCACCCGGCGTGCCGCCCGTATTGTTCAAGACCAAGCCTTGAAGGTTTGCGCCTGCATCATTTTGGGGAACGCCAACAAAGGTAAAGTTGGCAATGGTTGGATCAGTGTTCAGGGTACCTGACAAGGATGCAACTGTCCGATTGCTACCTTCAAACAAACGGTCTGGGCCACCCGTCGCCGTCAAAGCCTGAAGCGCGATACCAAATTGGGTATTGCCGACCCAGCCTTCGTCAAAATCAAGGCTGTCATCCAAGGCGCCAGTGATCACGAAATTGCGCATATTCACGGTACCACCGAAGATTTCGATGCCGTCATCACCGGAATTGTGGACTTGCACATTGCTGATTTGCGTTGCCGAACCAACCCCACCCAAGGTCAAACCATTGAGGTCGTCACCGGCTGCTGCCGACGTCAAGAAAGCGCCGGGATAGCGGATTTGCAAGAAAGAAACGCGGCCTGAATTATCGGCAGCGGTTGCGCCACCATAAAGTGCCTGGCGACCAGTAGCTGCGGTAATGCCTTCGACGGCATTTTGACATTCCACTGACCCTTGAGTGACGGCGGTCGAGCAACCACGAATTGGTGCAGCGCCAAGGATGATCAGGCCTGCCCATTCACGGGAGGCGCGCGCTTTATCGGTTTGGGTACCCGCGACATCATTGCGTGAGGTCATGATGACGGGCGCGGCTGATGTACCGTTGACGAAGATTTGCGATCCACGATTGACGATAACCACGTCCGCCGCTGTAGAGCCATATAGGCGAACACCCGGATCGATGGTGAGGGTTGCGGCCGTACCTGCCGTTAGAGCGCCGCCGCGGTCAAAGCCGACATCAACGCGGCCCGAAATCTGATAGATATTCCCAGCCGTTAGGCGAAGGTTTGCGGGAACTGCACCTGCGCCAACTACGCCTGAAACCACGCAATTACGTTGGCCGGCGATGGTGCCAGACTCAACGGTTCCAGTCGGGCAAGTCGCGGGGGGCAGTAGAGCAATCGTCCAGCCTGCAGCCCAGTTTGAACCGACTGTATCGGTTGGCGAGAACGCACCGACATAGCTGGCGCTCACAAAGAAGGGGTTCAATGTGGTCGGGTTGAAGGCCGCCCGCGAGACTTCGTTAGGGCCGGGGAGGAAAGCTGAGCTGATGGTGCTGGCAATGTTCGTGGAATTATTGGTGCCCGATGTCACAAGCGCTGCAGCAACTGAATCCAATGCGCCCGGGCAATCGAACAATAGCGAGTCATAGCGGGGAGCTGGGGCTGTATTGGCCGCGCTAGCAACCGCGCAGGTGGTTGAACCTGTGACAACGCCGTTAAGGAAACGACCCGAAGCCCCCGGCGTGCCGCTGGTATTGTTGAGGACAATGCCCTGAATGCCCGCACCCGCCGCATTGGTGCGGATACCAACAGCGGTGAAGTTCGAGATCATTGGATTTGTGTTTAATGTGCCGGGCAAGCTCGAGACCGTGCGGTTGGAGCCCTCAAACAGGCGATCAGGTCCGCCCGTGTTAGGGGTCTGCTTGATGGCCAAGAATTGGACATTTCCGTTCCAGCCTTCATCGAAATCTAAGCTGTCATCAAGCGCGCCGGTGATGGCAATATTCTTCATATTCACATCGCCGCCGAACACCTCAATGCCGTCGTCGCCAGAATTATGGACTTGGACGAAGCTGATATTGGTGCCAGACCCGACGCCGCCCAGCGTCAAACCATTGAGGTCATCGCCAGCCGCTGCTGAGGTGAGGAATTCGCCGGGATAGCGGATTTGAACGTAAGTTAGCGATCCACTGGAATCAGCCGCGGTCGCACCGCCATAAAGCGCCTGACGACCTGTTGCTGCTGTCACGCCTTCAACAGCATTTTGGCATTCCGCTGTACCTTGAGCCACGGCAGTCGAGCAACCCCGGATTGGGCCACGACCCAATAGGATCACGCCGCCCCAAAGGCGATTGGTGGTGTCGACATTGGCAGTGCCTTCGATATCTTCTTTTCCGGTAAAGATGATCGGTTGGGCGGCTGTGCCGACCGCATTGATGCGGCTACCGCGGTTGACGATCAGCATATCACCGGCGACATCGCCAAAGATTCTAACACCCGGTGCAATGGTCAAAGTGGCCGCGACGCCTGTCGCGCTATTGCCCGCTGCACCCAAATCGCGACCGACATCAACGCGGCCAACCAAGCGGTAGGCGACATTGGCGATGAATGGCAAAGTCAAATTCTGGGTTATCTCGCCGGTCAGGTTACAAACTGTGTTGGTGCCAATCGGCGTGCCAATCGTCGTGCCAAGCGGGCAAGACGCGCCTGATCCTGTTCCTCCTGCACCCCCGCCAGTGCCGCCACCGCCGGGAGGATTTCCAACAAATGTCGCGCCAGGTGATTCGATTCTACTCCCTTGGGAACAGGCACCAAGGCCCAGCATAAGTGCGGCGACAATCGCCCGTTGACTGACAACAATAGACATAGAATAGCTCCCCACTACATTCCGAACGCACAAAAAAGCAGACAGGCCTAACAACCCTCGATTGAACCCGACTTTAGGCCGGAAGCATGACAAAAAAGAAACAGTAGTGTGACGTTTATGCGAAGAGTGCGGGAGGAAGGGCGAATTATCGACCGCCTAAAGACATGCAGTTGAGGTGATCTGAATTCTACCGCTGCGCTCCACCATGGCATCTTTCGTCAAGTTCAATAAAACATCACCACGATTTCTGCGAACTAGAACGCGTCTGGTTCTTTTAGAGCTAGGTTGCGCGTCTAGGTATCTGATTTAGGGTCTGTTTATCTTGCTTTTTTGGTTCAA
>JBEINE010000134.1:0-8073 GCA_040378245.1 Hyphomonadaceae bacterium
GGTTCTTTCAGAACCAGGTTGCGCGTCAAGGTATCTTATTTAGGGTCTGTTTATCCCGCCTTTTTTGATTCAAAAAAGACGGGACAGACCCTAGAAGTCTCGGCTTTAGACTAGCCCAAGATTTTTGGCGATGATCTTGTCGACCATTCTCTTGGGCAGCATCAAGGGCAGCCACCAATTGACCAGTTTGTTGGGAACAGGCGCATAGCGCGCTTTAGGCTTAGGGGTAACCAAGGCTTGGGCAACAACATCGCCGATTACTGAGGCATCAAGACCCTCTGCATCCATTGCTTCGAGCGACTGTGTTAGCTTTACGAGCGGGTCGGCCCAAATCGTGCCTTCGTACTTTCCAGCCCCGGCTTGCGCGCCCTTTCCCCAGATGGGCGTCTTAACCGCACCTGGCCCCACCACAATGACATCAATGCCAACCAGCATCAGCTCACGGCGCAGGCTTTCGCTAAAGCCTTCAACCGCGTGCTTGGAAGCGACATAAGCGGCGGTAAACGGATAGCCAAATCGACCGGACGCCGAGGTGATATTAACGATGCGCCCCTTTTTGCCTTGAGGACCATCATTAGCGCCCAAGAGAGGCGCGAACGCGCGACAGCAGCGAATGACACCCATAAGATTGACTTGGATTACGTGCTCAATCTCAGATATCGGTTGAATGAGCGCTGGGCCTGGCGTAGCCACGCCGGCATTGTTAACCAGCCCCGCTAGCCGACGATCACCCAATCTTTCGCTGATGACAACGACAGCCGCATCAATGGCCTCTTGATCATTGACGTCAAAATAGACCGCTTCGCCATTATCGCCAAAAGCGTCGTTTATTGCCTGCCCATCACTGGGCTTGCGGACGGATGCAAAGACGAAATGGCCCTGCGCGATTAAGGCATCCGCAATGGCGCGGCCAATGCCGGTGGAGGCACCGGTTACGAGGAAAGATTTTTGGTCTTCACGCGGTTTCATGACGCAGTCTCTTTACTAATGTTGCATGGCACTTAGGGATAAAGCTTGGTTGTCAACCAAGGCGCTTTGCCATTGACGCGCTCAAACACAATACGATCATGTAATCGAAACGGTTTATCGCGCCAAAACTCTATTCTAGTGGGCATAAGCCTAAAGCCCGACCAGAATGGTGGACGGGGCACCTCGCCTAATCCGAACTTCATTGCGTGGCTGGCGACACTTTTTTCAAGCGCGAAGCGATCTTCCAGCGGCCTAGATTGAGCACTGGCCCACGCGCCAATCCGACTGTCACGCGCGCGAGACGCAAAATAGGCATCGGCCTCGGCATCGCTGACCGACGTGATCGAGCCCCTTACGCGAACTTGGCGGCGCAGGCTTTTCCAATGAAAGCACAGAGCCGCTTGGGGATTGGCTTTCAGTTGCAAGCCCTTGGCGCTCTCAAGATTAGTGTAAAAAACAAATCCGTCGCCATCGACATCTTTCAAAAGCACCATGCGTACATCCGGCAGGCCATCGTCATCCGAGGTCGCCAAGGCCATAGCATTTGGATCATTAGGCTCACTTTTGCGCGCCTCCGCCAACCAATGTGTGAAAAGGAGGAAGGGGTCCACGCCCAGATCCGTTTCCAAGGTACTTTCTGAGGTGTTTTGCGGGTTCGCCTCGACATAATCTTGTGCACTGGGGCTTGGCGGAATGAGATGATTGATGGTCATCTCCATGATCTAGCGCGGTGCGCTCAAGGGGCCAACTGGGGTTCGCCAAACAACTGCAATCGATACGGGTCAATCGTCAAAAGAGACGAAAATTTACGCTTTGCTCATATTCAATTTACCACTCGCTAACCATGTTGGACACATACTGAGGCCATGTCGTCTCCTTATGCCATTTTGGGGTTGCACCCCGATGCTGACCCGCGCGCCGCGAAGGCCGCGTTTCACGCTGTCGCAAAAACCTGCCATCCCGATGTTAACGCCGATCCTAAAGCTCGGCTGAGGTTTGAAGCCGCGCGGGAGGCTTATGCCATTATTACAGCTGGAGCGGCCTCTGCTGATACCCCGCGAATGGGTAGCCCGCGGGCGGCCCGAATGACAGAGATCGACCTGTCTGTTTCGGTTTGGACTGCGGCCCGAGGCGGGTCCGTCAAAGGATCCTGCCCGCTTGGTAAAGCTAGCGTTCGTGTACCTGCTGGGGCCCGAACAGGGGATCGAATTATCACCCGTATTGGTGGCATTGACGTCGCTTGCGTTGTGCGTGTCGATGAGGGTGACGGTTTTGACACTGATGGCGGCCATATTGTCACGTCACTGCGTCTGACTGGCGCGCACGCGAAATCGGGCGGTCTCATGGAAATTGAGACACCGGTGGGTCGCCTGCGACTTAATGTGCCTAAGAACACTCAGCCCGGTGATCGCCTGATGGTGGCGGGGCGAGGTCTGCCCGCCTGCGATCAGCGGCCGGCTGGGGACCTTTATCTTGATGTTGCGATTATCGAATCCCTCACGGATAAAGCCGTGGCGGCACTTGATAAGCTATTGATCAAGGCGCGTCGTCCGCGCCAAACTAACCAAACTTATCACGCGGCTTGAGGCATTCTGGCGCGCGTGTGTGTCGTGAGGCCAACTCACATGGCCCGCAAGAACACAATTTGAGCCGCACTGTAATCGCGGCGATCCAATATCTCAAAACCATCGCCAAGGAGCAGTGCCTCGCCGCGTCCTTGCTCCAGCACGATAAGGGCTGATGGCGACAACCAGCCTTGAGATAAGCCATTCAAAGCTGCGCGGTCCAAGCCTTTGCCATAGGGTGGGTCGACAAAAACGAGATCAAATGGGCCGTTGGCTGAAGGTGGCATGAGCCCAAGCGCGCCCGCATCGCGCTTCCAAACCCTTGTGATACCCTGTGCCGAGCAGGCTTCAATATTGGTCATCAGGGCCGCACGAGCCGACATATCCGTATCAAGGAACAAGCATGACGATGCGCCACGCGAAAGCGCCTCAAGGCCCATCGCCCCAGTGCCAGCAAAAAGATCGAGCACACTCGCGCCGCTGAGCGCGGGTGACCAGGGCGCATGCTCAAGAATATTGAATACCGCTTGGCGAGCTCGGTCTGATGTTGGTCGGGTGGTATCACCGCTAGGCGCGACCAGCGCTTTGCCTTTCCACCGCCCCGAGACGATGCGCATCAAGCCTCACCCTTAGTCGGCGTCAACAAGGCTTCAATCCGGTCCAGACGCTTATGCAGCCACGCCACTTCGCTTTCAGCCTTGACATTAACCTCATAATCCAGTCGCGCGCTAACGCGGTCTTTGTCCGAAAGTCGGTTTTGCGCCATCATGATGATTGGCGCCTGGATGGCCGCCAGCATCGACAAAATCAAGTTAAGGAAGATAAAAGGATAGGGATCAAATCTGTCCTGGCCTTGCAAGATTACGATGTTCAGGAGTGCCCAGACGAACAAAAACACCACAAATCCAATCACGAACCGCCACGACCCGCCAACTTCAGCGACCCGGTCTGCCAAACGCTCACCAAAAGTTGACTGGGCGTCAAAGGCTGTATTGGCATCTTGAGTGGAATGGACGCGGTGGGCGATGGCGCAGACCAATTGCTGATCTTTGCTGGACAGGCGTGCAAATCCTCCCTCCTCCAACAGAGCCATTCCAAGCTGGTGGGCCTTATCGGCATCAGTTTTAGTATCTGGCATGGAATTACTCATGGGCGGGTCTCCTATTGGCAAAGAAGATGCCTATATAGGCGTCAAGATACACACGTTTAAGGCTCAATACAGGATAATTAACCTATGGCCCAAGTTACCATCTATACCAAAATCGGCTGCCCCTATTGTGCACGCGCACTCGCTCTGCTCGATAAAAAGGGCGCAGAGGTCACCAATATCGAAGCCGCATCCAAGCCAGACGTGCGCGCCAAAATGAATGAATTATCAGGCCGCAACACATTCCCACAAGTTTTTATCGGCAGCAAACATGTCGGCGGCTGTGACGACCTTCTGGCTTTGGACGCCAAGGGCGAGCTCGACGGGCTCTTGGCGGCCTAATTTGCTCAAAATCGCGCTCATTCAATTACGGACCCAAGCCCGACTCGATGCGGCCCGCGACCAGCTCGCACCCTTGCTGGAGCGTGCGTGCCAAAGTGGGGCGCATTTTGTGGCGACGCCCGAAGGCACCAATATCCTGCAACGTGACCGCGAGCGGTTTGATGAGGATGCCTTGTTCGAGGACGATCCAGCCGCCATGGCTTGGTATAGCGCGCAGGCTAAGCAATATCAGATCACTTTGCTTGTAGGTTCAGCATTGCTGCGCCGCAAAAGCGGCAAATCAGCCAACCGGTCCTTATTGTTTGGACCTGATGGTGCGTTGATTACTCAATACGACAAAATTCATCTCTTCGACGTCAATCTTGGGGCTGGCCAAGAATCCCGTGAAAGCGCTGCCTATGAACCGGGCGACCGCGCTGTAGTGGCCGATACTGCCTTTGGGAAACTGGGTCTTTCGATTTGTTACGATGTGCGCTTTCCCCATCTCTATCGCGATTTGGCCAAGGCGGGCGCGCAGATTATCGCGGTGCCCGCGGCCTTTACCGCGCCAACGGGCAAAGCCCATTGGCATACGCTTTTGCGGGCCCGCGCGATTGAGACAGGGGCATATGTTATCGCGCCCGCACAGGGTGGCCGCCATGAAGATGGCCGCACGACTTTTGGTCACACTTTGATGGTTGACCCCTGGGGTGAGATTTTTGCAGAGCTTGACCATGATGAACCCGGCGTTTTGATCGCCGGTCTCAAACTTGATAAAGTTGCGCAGGCCCGCACTTGGATTCCCTGCCTCACCCATGACCGGGCTTACCACGCGCCATGATCAAATATGCTTTGCGCTGTGACCAAGATCATAATTGGGATGCGTGGTTCCCCTCCATATCAGGCTATGACGCCCAAGCCGCCCGTGGCCTGATTGACTGCCCTTTTTGCGGTTCTAAGAAGGTCGAAAAGGCGCCTATGGCCCCAGCTCTGGTGACCTCGGTGCAAGATCGGGGCGTGACCGAGCCCAGCTCTGACGTGACCCTAAGTCCAGCTGCTAATTCCGCGCCAAACGAGCTCGCCGTTTCCACGACGAGCGACGTCATGGGCCTTCGGGTGCCCGAGCCCGTTAAGGCGATGCTGGCAGAGCTGAAAGCCCGCGTCGAGGCATCGCATGACTATGTCGGTGATCGTTTTGCCCGCGAAGCCCGCGCCATGCATGAAGGGGAAACCGAAGAGCGGCCCATTTATGGGCAAGCGACTTTGGCGGAAGTGCGTGACCTGATCGAAGATGACATACCTGTAGCACCCTTACCCCTGCTGGCCAGCCCCAAGGGCTTTAAGGGCGTGCACTGAAACTGGGGTCGCGCTTGGCCTGCAATCCCCCCGCCTCCGCCACTTGGCGTTGCCCAGCCACCCCCCTATACCCAAAGCACGATAAACATGAGCGGCACAAAGGTGCCGCGACGGGATTACCATGCCTAGCGTCAATGAGATTCGCACGTCATTTTTAGATTTTTTTGTATCCAAGGGTCATAAGGCCTTGGCCTCTGGGCCTTTGGTCCCCCATAATGATCCGACTTTGATGTTTACCAATGCGGGCATGGTGCAATTCAAAAACGTGTTCACAGGCGCTGAGGCCCCGCCACAGCCGCCTCGCGCGGCAACCAGTCAAAAGTGCGTGCGCGCCGGTGGTAAGCATAATGACCTCGATAATGTCGGCTATACAGCGCGCCACCATACGTTCTTTGAGATGCTGGGCAATTTTTCCTTTGGTGATTATTTCAAGGAAGAGGCTATCAGCCATGCTTGGGAACTGCTCACCCGTGACTTTGGCATTGATGCCAGCAAACTGATCGTCACGGTTTATCACACCGATGATGAAGCGCGCGCTTTGTGGCGCAAGATCGCGGGCCTCAGCGACGACCGGATCATTTCAATCCCCACCAATGACAATTTCTGGTCGATGGGCGATACAGGACCCTGTGGGCCGTGCAGCGAAATATTCTATGACCACGGTGACCATATCTGGGGCGGCGTGCCAGGGTCACCTGAAGAAGATGGCGACCGCTGGATTGAGATCTGGAACCTCGTCTTCATGCAGTTTGAGCGCCATGCCGATGGCCGCCAAACCAGCCTGCCGAAGCCCAGTATCGATACCGGCATGGGCCTGGAGCGCGTGGCGGCCGTGTTGCAGGGCGTGCATGACAATTATGATATTGACTTATTCCGTACACTGATTGACGCAAGCCAGAGCCTGACAGGCGTCAAGGCAGAAGGTGACAAGCGCGCCAGCCACCGCATCATTGCCGATCATATTCGCGCCTCCAGCTTCTTGATTGCGGATGGTGTGACGCCCTCTAACGAAGGGCGCGGTTATGTTTTGCGCCGTATCATGCGCCGCGCGATGCGTCATGCCCACATGTTGGGCACCAGTGAGCCTTTGTTGCATCGCCTCGCACCCGTACTGATCCAGGAAATGGGGGGCGCTTATAGCGAATTGCGGCGCGCCGAGGCGTTTATTCTAGCAACTTTGGAGCAGGAGGAGATCCGCTTCCGCCGCACCCTTGGGCGAGGGCTGTCATTGCTGGATGAGGAGAGCGCTGGCTTGGTAAAGGGCGACGCACTGTCTGGCAAAGCGGCGTTCACGCTCTATGACACCTATGGCTTTCCCGTTGACCTCACCCAAGACGTGCTGCGCGCACGCGGTATTGGCGTGGATATGGACGGCTTTACCGCCGCGATGGAAGAGCAAAAGGCACTGGCGCGTGCAGCTTGGTCTGGCAGCGGCAGCACGGGTACGCAAGGCGTCTGGCTGGCCCTCAAGGATGATCTGGGCGGCACGGAATTCTTGGGCTATGGCCAGAACGAAGGCGCAGGCCAATTGCTGGCCATTGTTTCAGACGGCAGCACGTTGTCGGCGTTGAGTGCCGGAGACAAAGCCGAACTCGTTTTCAATCAAACCCCCTTTTATGCCGAAAGCGGCGGGCAAGCAGGCGATCAGGGGCGGATCGTGTTTGATAATGGTGCCGTCTTTGAGGTGTCAGACACACCCAAGCGGGCCGGTGCCATTCATGCACATCAGGGCACTTTGACATCAGGTAGCGTAAAGCTTGGCGATGTCGCAGTCCTCAGCATTGACGCAGACCGACGTGCGGCGATCCGCGCCAATCACTCCGCCACCCATCTGATGCACGCCGCCCTTCAGAATGTGCTGGGTCCCCATGTGACGCAGAAAGGATCACTCGTAGAGGCCGAGCGTTTGCGCTTTGACTTTGCCCATGGCACAGGTCTGAGCCGCGCGGAAATTGATGCGATAGAGGGCCAAGTCAATGCCATCATCCGCCAGAATAGTCAGGCCTCAACGCGCCTGATGACCCCCGATGAAGCGATTGCCGAGGGCGCTATGGCGCTGTTTGGCGAGAAATATGGCGATGAAGTCCGGGTCTTGGCCATGGGTCGGCAGCTTTTTGGGGGAACGAAGTCTTTTTCAGTCGAATTGTGCGGCGGCACGCATGTGGATAGGACCGGTGATATCGGGGCCTTTGTTATCCTCTCGGAAGGGGCCGTCGCCGCCGGTGTTCGCCGGGTTGAGGCAGCTACAGGCCAAGCCGCGCTTGACCATCTGAAGGCCGAAGCCGCTCTAGCGCGCGCCGCCGCCGAACCGCTGAAGGCGCAATTGCCCGATCTGCCAGCGCGCATTGAAGCCATAATTGGCGAGCGCAAGCGCCTTGAAAAAGAATTATCAGAAGCCAAAAAAGCGCTCGCCCTTGGCGGCGCTAGCAGCACGGGCGCATCAGAAATCGTCGAAATTGGCGGCGTCAAACTCGATGCGCGCATCCTTGACGGGATCGGCGCCAAGGACCTCCGCCCTATGGTCAACGAAGCTATCCAGAAACTGGGCGACGGCGTTGTCGCTTATATCGCCATCGCCGATGGCAAAGCCGCCATCGCGGTGGCCTCTACCGTGGCGTCTGTGAGTGCGGTTGATCTCGTCAAAGCGGGCGTTATCGCTATGGGCGGCCAAGGCGGTGGCGGCAAGCCTGACTTTGCGCAGGGTGGCGCCCCGAC
>JBEINE010000077.1:0-13152 GCA_040378245.1 Hyphomonadaceae bacterium
TGCTCAGATATCGAAAGCTCTTTTAGGATTCGGCGCATGAAAAGCAGACCAGAGTCAATGGAAAATTGCATTTCGTTTGACTTCATGTATGTTCATCGATGAAGGAATGGCAACATGTATAATAGGACGACGCCGCAAATGCACTTAGCCGATGCTTGCTTTTGCGGTACCTACGTCTCGGATATCAGGTTTGGAAGTTCTGCAAACTTATTAAATGCCAGCGGAACGGGATTGGGGGCAGTTCACATGACAACCTGTCCGAGTGCGCCCTGCACTCAACCTCATTCAGAAATCGCTTACAAAGCTGCAAAAAGGAGATTGGCATGACCGCAGCTCGCCTAGCAAATATGTTTATTGAAAGGGGCGGATCGACCTCAGATTTAACGCATATGAAACTGCAAAAACTAATCTTCTATGCGGATGGGTGGTACTCAGCATTTCACGACACGAAGATGGTGTCGGAATCGCCCCAAGTTTGGCGTTATGGTCCAGTTTATCAGTCACTCTATAACCTTCTGTCAGGGCGCCGAAATGATCCAATTAGGTCTCTTGTAACTGTGTCGCCTTTTGAGCCCATAAACGAGCCGTCACTGCCAGAGGACGCAGCAACGGTTGTGAAGTGGATTTTTGAAAGGTACGGGAGTTACTCTGCAGTCAGGTTGTCCGATATGACGCATGCGCCGGGGACGCCTTGGCATTCCATCGCCGTGCAGTACGGCTTTAACGTTCCGTTCAATTTAGAAATTCCAGATGATCTAATTCAATCGTATTTTAAGGGGCTGGCTCGTGAAGAAGGCCTCATTGGGAACTAACGAAGAACCAACGACTCTTCAGCTCGACACAACTCCGACTGGAATGGAGGAAGAGGCGGCTTTTTCAGAGCCAGGAATTTTAGATCCACGGATCTGGGTGGACCCGGATGTAAGGCTAAAGCTATTATCTAATGCTGACTTTGCAAACGACATTAAAGAAAAACGAAGATTTGCAAAGTTTGCATATCGAGTCGCTGCAATTTGGGCTTTCTTCCTAATCATTGTAATTTGGTTACAAGCTGTCCCTGATTGGTTTGGCTTTGTCCTGCCCGATTTGGCCTTTAGTTTGGTGGTTGGCTCTCTGACTCTTTCCATTTTCGGTTTCGCGTACCTAGTCGGCAAGTATCTCTTCCCCGAAGGTGGGTCGAAGCGAAATTAACTCAAATCTGCTCGCTTACAATGTCTGCGATAAAGCATCCAATTGATACGCGGCGGCATTCCATCCCGCTTCAAAGCCCATGGCTTTATGTTGTTCGGCAGCCTCTTCGCTCCAGTGCTTGGCACCCCATTCCATCGCCGTGCCACCATCATCAAGATCGCTCAATTTGACATAGCCGGTCATGAAAGGCGGTTTTTCGCTTGGCAGCCAATCTCCAATATAAGCATCTGTGAAAATGAGGCTTTCCCCGTCTGTCACGGCCAGATATTGGCCGGGGTTTGGCACGACTTCGCCATTGGGGCCATTCATGATGATCATGCTAGCGCCGCCCGGTCGCACGTCCAAATCAGCCTGCGATACGGTCCACGGCTTTGGGCAGAACCATTGCTTGAGGAGATCGCCTTGCGTCCAGCACCGCCAAATCGTTGCGCGATTGGCCTTGAACCTGCGCGTGATCGACAAAGTGCGCGACCGGTCGCTCATATCGATATTCCTTGATGCGAAAGGGTTCCAGCTTAGGCGGTTTTGTCCAAAGCATAACCTGCGGAACGGACGGTGCGCACTGGATCGATTTCGTCGCGCTCATTGAGCGCTTTGCGCAAGCGCCCAACATGGACGTCGACTGTGCGCGCTTCAACATAGACATCAGAGCCCCAGACCGCGTCTAATAGTTGTTCGCGCGAAAACACCCGGCCAGGATGCTGCATAAAATAATCCAGCAAACGGAACTCTGTTGGGCCTAAATGCACGTCGCGGTCGGCGCGCTTCACCCGATGCGATACCCGGTCCATCACGATATCACCAAAAACCAAACGATCGTCGGCAAGGCCGGGACGAATGCGGCGCATAACCGCGCGCACACGTGCCAGAAGCTCAGTTGTCGAAAAGGGCTTGGTCACATAATCATCTGCGCCAATATCAAGGCCCCGGATCCGGTCGGTTTCTTCGCCGCGTGCCGTGAGCATGATGATAGGAATATTGCGCGCATCGGGCTTGGCCCGCAGCCTGCGGCATACTTCAATACCTGGCACTTTGGGTAGCATCCAATCCAAAATCACCAAGTCGGGCAGGCGCTCCGAGGTCATCAGCAACGCCTCTTCTCCGTCCATGGCCAAACCAATCTCATAACCCTCTTTCTCGAGATTATAGCGCAGCAACATGGAAATCGCGTCATCGTCTTCCACAAGAAGGACATAGGGCGTCATTTTGGCATCTCCGAATTTGACTGTGAGGCGCGCGGACCCGATCCGACTTCACCACCCTTAGGCCGATCAATGCCCAAGTCTTCGCCGGTCTCAAGATAATGGATCACTTCGGCCATATTGGTGCAATGATCACCGATGCGCTCAATATTCTTAGCTACAAAAAGCAAATGAGCGCTAGGCCCGATCATGCGAGGGTCTTCCATCATATAAGTTAGAAGCTCGCGGAACAGAGAATTGTAATGTTCATCCAATTCCTCATCATTCATCCACACAGTGACAGCACCGGCAATCTCATGACTAACAAAGGCATCGAGGGCCAGTTTGAGCTGAATAGCGGCCAGTTTGCCCATCCGCTCCACGCTGCGCGTTAGGGCAATGGGGTCAAACTCTTGAATGGTGAGCGCCCGTTTGGCGATATTTTTAGCCAGATCACCTATCCGCTCCAGCTCAGCTGCCAGTTTGAGGGCCGCTACCGTCTGACGTAAATCGCGGCCCAAAGGCTGACGCAATGCCAACAGACGCATGATTTTGCGTTCGATCTCACGTTGCATTTCGTCGATCTTGATATCGCCATCAATCACTGTTTTGGCGATGGCGGCATCGCGACGCGCGATGGCGGTAACCGAATCGGTTAATGCGCGCTCTGCATGCCCGCCCATACGGGCAATATCTGACGACAGGGCGTCAAGCTCTTCGGTAAAGGCGCGAACTGTGTGGTCTGTCATGTTTCATGACCCCCTGAGTTTAGCCAAAACGGCCCGTTATATAATCTTGGGTCCGACTATCTCGGGGATTGGTGAAAATCTCCTCAGTCGGCCCCACTTCCACAACACGTCCCATATGGAAAAATGCCGTGCGTTGGCTTACACGCGCGGCCTGAGCCATTGAGTGCGTGACGATGATTATACAGAAATTCTGACGCAATTCGTCAATTAATTCTTCAATCTTGGCGGTTGCAATCGGATCCAAGGCTGAACAGGGTTCATCCATCAAGATAATCTCAGGATTGACGGCGATGGCACGCGCAATGACCAAGCGTTGTTGCTGTCCACCCGAAAGGCCGGTGCCTGGCTGTTGCAGGCGATCTTTAACTTCTTCCCACAGGCCAGCCTTACGCAGGCTTTCCTCAACAATCCGCTCCAGATCAGTTTTGTCTCTGGAAATGCCATGAATACGGGGACCATAAGCGACATTTTCAAATATCGTTTTAGGAAAAGGATTGGGCTTTTGAAACACCATGCCCACGGACGCGCGCAGGACAACAGGGTCAATCGCGCGATCATTCACATCGCGTCCATCGACTTCCAATCTTCCTAGGACTCTGCATTTTTCAATGGTGTCATTCATGCGATTGATGCAGCGCAGGAAAGTTGATTTCCCGCAGCCAGACGGCCCGATAAAGGCTGTGACAGAGCCGTCTGGAATATCAAGCGAGACATCAAACAGCGCCTGCTTGGTATCGTAAAACACATTAATGCCGTGCGCGCTGACTTTGGTCAAATTTTGCTTATCGGTCATGATGAAACTACCACCTGCGTTCGAACTTGCGACGCAAATAAATCGCGACCGCGTTCATCAGAATCATAAAAATGAGAAGAAGGATGATGGCAAAAGCCGTCCGCGGCTCCCAGGCGCGCTCAGGACGACCCGCCCACATAAAGAGCTCAACGGGCAGGACGGTTGCGGAATCTGAAAGTCCTGTCGGCACATCCGCAATAAAGGCCACCATGCCAATCATCAAAAGGGGTGCCGTTTCGCCCAAAGCATGCGCCATTGCGAGGATGGAGCCGGTCATGATGCCTGGCATAGCGAGTGGCAACACATGATGAAACGTGGCTTGCATCTTTGAGGCCCCCACACCCAGTGCCGCCTCCCGGATTGAGGGGGGAACAGCCTTTAGGGCCGCGCGCGACGCGATAATTATAATCGGCAAACTCATGAGAGCCAAAACAATGCCCCCCACAATGGGCGCGGACCGCGGCATATTGAAGAAGGTCAAGAAGACTGCAAACCCCAGCAAGCCAAATACAATGGAGGGAACGGCCGCCAAATTATTGATGTTAACCTCAATGAAATCGGTCAGCCAGTTTTTCGGGGCAAATTCTTCCAGATAGACCGCGGTGGCGACGCCAATGGGCACAGCTAGGCAGAATGTCACCGCCAAAGTCAGAAGCGAGCCGACAAATGCGGATAATAGGCCAGACAATTCAGGCTCATTGGAGTCGGAATTGGTGAAAATCGTGGTGTTAAAGGCAGGCTGGATCGCGTTTTGCGCTTTCAAGTGACGGCCATAAGCAATGGTTGCGTCATTCACAGCGCGCCCATCTTGAGGCGTTTTGATCTGCACCATCTTCCAGTCAGTAGCGATTTCGCCAGCCTTGGGGCGGACCAACAGCTTGGCGGTTGCCAAGGTCGGTGACAGAGTCGTGATTTTGTAGGTCCCGGTTTTGGTCTCGACAAAAACGCTGGGCTTATTGTCGCCCAGAGGCAATGGCCCGCCTTGACCCAGCGCCGCGGCGCGGTAGGTCTTGATAGTGGCGAGGTCGGCCGCGATTTCGCTTTCAAGGCCAGCCACATTATTGGCCGCTTGCTCCAAACTCGCTTCTGCGCCCGCCACACCCACGGCCTTGGCAGTGGCGGCATTGAGCGCCGCCTGCAAGGCTGTGACTTGGGCTTGCCCCGTGGCTAGGCGCTGGCGCTTGAGAATAAGTCCTTGCTCAAGACTGCCAGCGGCCCGGCCCAAATCCCCCCGCAGAGCCTCAACAGCCTTTGCGAATACAGGGCCTTGGCCGCTGAGCGCAAAGTCCCCATCAGGCTTTAGGGCGGAGACCAATGTACCCTCGCCTTTGATCTCGAGAGTTCTGCCAAATGCGCCTTTGATAAAGAGATCAAGGTCATCATTGATGGGCAGCGTCACATCGAGTTTTTTACCTATGACGCTTGGATCTGCAGCAATTGTTTTGCCTATCGGCACTGCGGCTAGGGAGGTTGCCACATCAAAGAGGTCATCCAATGTGCCGTCGGCCTCGGCTGCTGGGAAGCGCGCTTCTAGGGCATCTTGAACCAGACCATAGAAATTACCCTGTTCGCGAATATCTATCGGGTCGCGCTGACCCACCGGATCGGCTTTTTCTGCGGTGACATCCAGCGTCAGATGCAAGCGGTTTTCAGTCAAAGCGGGAACCGACTGGCTCAAAATTGAAACGAGCAGCAAACTACACGCCAGAATGGCGCTGACGACCATTGTGACGCCAAAGCCCCGAAAGCGCAGTTCCGCGGCGTGGCGCTTTTTGATCTTACTCGCGACCAATTCCCGCAAGCTGGTTCGAGAGGCTGGTGACATATCAGTCATATTTTTCCCGATACTTCTGGACCACGCGCAAGGCGATGATATTGAGAATGAGGGTCACGATGAAAAGGACAAAACCCAGAGCAAAAGCGGCATGAGTTTTAGGGCTGTCATACTCCTGATCACCCGTCAGCAAAGTCACGATCTGAACGGTGACGGTCGTGACCATATCGAGTGGGTTCACGCTGAGATTCGCGTTCTGACCTGCTGCCATTGTCACAATCATCGTCTCACCGAGCGCCTTTGAAACAGCCAATAGAACAGAGCCTACAATGCCCGGCAGAGCCGCGGGAATAACAACACGGCCAATGGTTTCAGATTTTGTCGCACCCATTGCATAAGAGCCGTCGCGCAGCGCTTGGGGTACAGAGTTGATGACGTCATCTGACAGTGACGAGATGAATGGGATAATCATGATTCCCATCACCAAACCCGCCGCCAAAGCACTTTGTGCCGACACATCAAGGCCCGCTGCAGTGCCGAGCGCGCGAATAATCGGTGCCACCGTCAGCAGAGCGAAAAAGCCGAAGACAACTGTAGGAATGCCGGCCAATAGTTCCAAAACGGGCTTAACGAAAGCCCTTACACGCACGCTTGCATATTCAGAGAGATATATGGCCGAACCCAGTCCGACAGGAATTGCAACAACCATAGCAATCAACATGATCAAAAACGTGCCTAAAAATAGCGGAACGGCACCAAAAGCCCCCGACTGGCCCACTTGATCAGCTCGGATCGCAATTTGTGGCGACCAGTGGGTCCCAAACAGAAAATCGATCGGACTATAATTGGAAAAGAATTTCAGCGTCTCAAATAACAGCGACAAAACAATACCCGCTGTTGTCAGAATGGCGATGGCCGCTGCGACAATCATAAAGGCGCGCACGCACGCCTCTACGGCGTTTCTAGCGCGAAAGTCGCGCCCAAGCTGTGATCGGGCTAGGAAGAAGCCTAACCCCGCCAACAAGAGGGCCCCAGCGCTAAAGGCCACATTCAGCCCGCCAGCGATGCTTTTCAACGAGGCCGCAGCCGCTGTCAGCTCAGGGGTGGTGGCACTGGGTATACCCCCAAATGCGATCTTACGGGCGTCAGCGAAGAATAAGTCGAGCCGATCTGGCGACAAGCCTAATATTTGGGGCGAAAGACCCGTCTGCAGCAAGGCACGAATGGAGCCTTGAGCCGTCATATCGTGAATCAGCAAAAGGCTCAGGGCTGGCCCCACAACCCACAAAGCCCCGTACCAGCCGTGATACCCGGGCAAAGAATGGAGCCGACCTTGTCCTGCCCCCACCATTGAATTGGCCCGCCTTGTTGCGTCGCGCCATGTCCAAGTACCAAACGTCAAAATCACAAGGGCTGTCAGAAGACCTATAGGGAATTCAGCGAACATCTGCATTGAAATCAACTCATCCCCTAAAGGTCGACACAAAGCTGGTCCGCTCTGTCATGAAACCTCATCAATCCGCTCCTACAGTCTTCAAGACAAGCAAAGATTACATTTTTATGACACTTATGTGACAAGCGCCGTAGGTCGGTCAGGACACTGTCTAAGGTCTAAGGCATCGGCTTCTGGGCGTTGTGCACGGACTCGAAGGGCTGTGGCAAATAAACCGAAAAAGCAGAACCTCGTGCCAGTTCGCTTTCAACCAACAAGCCACCACGGTGACGACTGACAATATGCTTGACGATGGCAAGACCCAGTCCGGTACCACTTTTCCCACTCGCGCTATCCTCGATACGGAAAAAACGTTCGGATAATCGGGGCAGGTGCTGACGTTCAATACCCTTGCCCTCATTTTCAACTCTGATGACACAATAAAGACGATTACGTTCAAGTTCTGGGCTGGTTAACGGCAAGCGTGCGGCCTGATTCCATTGGCGCATGGCGACAGCAATCGCGGCTTCGCGCGTCAAGTCATTAGATAGCGATACTGTTATCTCGCTATCAGGCCGGCTATATTTCAGGGCATTGTCGATCAGGTTCAACAAGACTTGCGCCATTTCATCGCGGTCACCCAAAACCCACATGGGTTGTTGAGATATGTTGAGAACGACACGCTTCTTTTTATTGGGCGTCAGGCTGTCAACGACTTCTTGAGCGGCGGCGGCGATATTGCTGTGTCCGGTAGGCGCGACCCGTTCATTCAGCTCTATTCGCGACAAAGATAGCAGATCAGAGATCAGGCGGCTCATACGATCGGCCTGCAATTGCATGACCTCCAGAAATTGTTCGCGCGCTTGCGTGTCGTTGCGCGCTGGACCCCGAAGTGTCTCGATAAATCCGATTATTGCAGCTAAGGGCGTGCGAAGCTCATGGCTGGCATTGGCGAGAAAATCTGCCCGCATACGTTCTGACATCCGCGCTTCGGTCTCGTCGAGAACCGACACAAGAATATGGGGGACCCCATTGGCCATAAAGGCACCGATGGAGACACGTTCATATCGATCAACGGGAACACGTGTTTCAATCGAGAGCGTGCGGGCCTGGCGGTCGAGAGAAACAGCTTCCACAGCTTCGATGATGTCGGGAAGGCGGATCACATGGTTAAAGCGGACAGGTTCATTGCCGATAGAGAACCGGGTCCTTGCTGCCTGATTGGTTGTGATGATCCGCCCTGATGGATCGATAATGATGACAGGGGTGGGTGTGGCCTCAATCGCCGACAGCGTGAAAGCGTCAAGGGTAGGCGCGGGCGCGCGAATGGCTCTCAGTGCGTCGGCGCTCAACAGTTCGGCTGTCGCAAGTTCAACCGCTTGCGCTCGCGGGACCTCAGGTCTGACACGCTGCGCCCGACGCGCCGCCCACCAACCAAGGCATAGACTGGTGAAAATCACCATCGCCATAAAGGCGGATAAACGCAAAGATTGCGTCGTGCCAAAGGCTACAAGTGCACCTACACCGCCCACTCCCAAGGCGGCAGCGCCCCAGAATAGGCTATTCACTCGTGTGGTTTGAGCGCCAACTTCAGACATGCGAACCAATTCTGTGTGCTCTTGAGAACCGTTTGACAACATGACCCATTGTAGTGTCGTTTACATGACAGAATGGGGCCAAATGACTGTAAGCGTGTTATCGAATGCAGGTTGAGGTCGTAAAGCACGCATTGGGAGGTTGTTTTGCTATATATAATGATGGTGGCGCTTTTACTGCAGCCCTCGGGCAATAGTGACCATACCGCGCCCACCTTAAAGCGCCCACTCGTCATCACCCAGCAAGTCAAACTTGGCCAAGCGCTAGCGAGCCAACACTGTGCGACCTGTCATGCCATTGGCCGCACTGGTCGCAGTCCTAATCCGGCCGCCCCCAAGTTTCGCCATTTGGCGCAGAAATATCCCGTTGAGAACTTATCGGAAGCCTTTGCTGAGGGTGTCTTTATCGGCCATTCGGTCATGCCAGAGTTTCAGTTTGCCCCCGATGAGGTCAGGGGCCTGATTGCTTATCTGAAGGCCATTCAAGTCAGCGACCGGGTTCCTCGAAAGAAGTCCGCTTCCAATTAAGCAAAACCCCTTGTGTGGCGCAAAGGCATCACCCACTTAGGTGTGAGAAACGTTGTGATTAGGTCTTACCATGAACCTCGACAAATTCACCGAACGCGCCCGCTCCATTGTTCAAGCCGGCCAAATGGAAGCGATCAAGCGCAAGCATCAATATTTTACGCCAGAGCATTTGCTCAAGGCGTTGCTTGATGACGACAAGCAATTGGCGGCGGGGCTGATCCGTTCGGCGGGGGGACGTCCTGATGAGGCGAAGCTGGCCGTCGATGTTGCAGTGGCCGGGCTTCCAGCCGTTGAGGGCGGCGATGACAAAATGTACATGCCAGCGGATACGGCCCGCATCATCCAAGGCGCTGAAGAAGCAGCGACCAAAGCGGGGGATAGCTTTGTTGCGGCTGAATGGATCCTGCTCGCCATCTCCACGGCGCGAACGACCAAAGCCGCAGAGGCGCTCAAAGCTGCCGGGGTCACGCCGACGTCCATCAATAGCGCCATTGGCATGATGCGCGCCGGCCGAACGGCTGATAGTGCCGGTGCTGAGGACAATTATGAGGCGCTGAAGAAATATGCCCGCGACCTCACCCAAGCGGCGCGCGATGGCAAACTTGATCCTGTCATAGGACGCGATGAAGAAATCCGCCGGTGTGTGCAGGTATTGTCCCGCCGTACGAAGAACAACCCTGTGGTGATCGGGGAACCCGGCGTCGGCAAAACCGCTATTGTTGAGGGCTTGGCGCTGCGCATGGTCAATGGCGATGTGCCCGAAAGCCTGAAGAACAAAAAACTGATGAGCCTCGATATGGGTGCGCTGATTGCGGGCGCTAAGTTTCGCGGTGAATTTGAGGAGCGGTTAAAAGCCGTTCTAGCCGAAGTCGAAGGTGCTGACGGCAATATTGTTCTCTTTATTGATGAGATGCATACATTGGTTGGTGCGGGTAAATCTGAAGGGTCGATGGATGCCTCCAATTTGCTCAAGCCTGCGCTGTCACGCGGTGAGTTGCGCTGTATCGGCGCCACGACCTTAGATGAGTATCGCAAGCATGTTGAAAAAGATCCGGCCCTGGCGCGCCGCTTCCAGCCGGTATTTGCGAATGAACCCAGCGTTGAAGACACCATCTCCATTTTGCGTGGGCTGAAAGAAAAATATGAAGTTCACCACGGCGTTCGTATATCCGACGCGGCCATTGTCGCGGCCGCAACCCTCTCGCATCGCTATATCGCTGACCGTTTCCTGCCCGACAAAGCCATTGACCTAATGGATGAGGCCAGCGCGCGTCTGCGGATGCACGTCGACAGCAAGCCTGAAGAATTAGACGAGATTGACCGCCGCCTGATGCAGCTCAAGATTGAGGCCTCGGCGCTTGGCAAGGAAAAAGACCCTGCATCCCGCGATCGACTGGAACGATTGGAAAATGAGATTGAAGAGCTGGAGGGCCAATCCCTCGAAATGAGCGACAAATGGCGCTCTGAAAAGGCAAAACTCGCCGATTCGACCAAGCTGAAAGAAGAGCTCGAAAAAGCCAATCTCGAACTGGCGGACGCGACACGTCGCGGTGATTACGCGAAGGCCGGCGAGCTGCAATATGGCACAATTCCAAAGCTCGAAAGAGCGCTTAAAGATGCGGAGGGCCACCCCGAAAGCATGGTGCATGAAGTCGTTGACGCTGAACAAATCGCCGCCGTTGTCAGTCGCTGGACAGGTGTGCCCGTAGAGCGGATGCTCGAGGGCGAACGGGAAAAGCTCTTGAATATGGAAAACCAATTGCGCGGTCGCGTGGTCGGTCAGGACGAAGCGTTGGGTGCCGTTTCGGATGCCGTCCGGCGCTCGCGGGCTGGACTTCAAGACCCCAATAAGCCCATCGGGTCATTTCTGTTTCTTGGGCCAACGGGTGTGGGCAAAACTGAGCTGACGAAGGCCTTGGCTGAGTTCCTGTTTGATGATGATAGTGCGGTAACACGCATGGATATGTCGGAATATATGGAGAAGCATTCGGTCAGCCGCCTGATTGGCGCGCCGCCAGGCTATGTTGGCTATGATGAAGGTGGCGCATTAACAGAAGCCGTGCGCCGCCGGCCCTATCAAGTCGTCTTGTTTGATGAAGTCGAAAAAGCCCATCCCGATGTGTTCAATGTGCTGCTACAGGTGCTTGATGATGGCCGCTTAACCGATGGTCAAGGCCGGACCGTTGACTTTAAGAATGTGATCCTTGTGATGACATCCAATCTGGGATCAGTTTATCTAGCCGATCAACCAGACGGCGAAGATGTTGAGGCCGTCCGCCCCATGGTGATGGATGCCGTGCGCGCCAATTTCCGGCCTGAGTTCATTAACAGGATTGATGAGATCATCCTGTTCCGTCGATTGGGCCGCGAGCAGATTGATGCGATCGTGCCGATTCAGTTGAAAAGATTGGAAGCGCTCCTCGCATCGCGCGACATTAAGTTGACATTGGATGAGCCTGCGAAGAAATGGGTCGCTGATCGGGGATATGATGCCGCTTACGGTGCCCGGCCGCTCAAACGCGTCATACAAAAACAGATTCAGGATCCGCTCGCCCGCCTCATCCTGTCAGGCGCTATAAAGGATGGCGAGACAGTGGTTGTCAGTGCCCTGCCCGGCGCGGACGACTTGAGCTTCAATGGATTTTCAGGGGCCAGTGATGGCCCTCCCAAAGGCGTCGCCGTCAATTAGGAGATTAATTTCTAAACAGGCTCAATAGGCCTTGGGGCGATTGATTAGCGATCGACAGCGCTTGGGTCCCCAGTTGCTGCTTGACTTGAGTTGCTTGCAAGCGAGACGATTCAACGCCGAGGTCAGCATCGACCAAATTGCCAATGCCGCCCTTGATCGAATCCTGCAGCTTGCTGACGAAAATGTTATGGTTGTCTATCCGCTTAGCGGCAGAGCCGATCCGGGCCAATTCTGAGTTCACAAAGGTCAACGAGGCCGCAATCCGCTCGCGCACATCAGCGGCGGCTTGGACTGTGTTGATCGATGAGGTGGCCTCTAATTGAATTTGGGTTGCAGCAAACGGCACGGCCGGGCTTACCGGAGCCGTCGTTGTTGTTAGCAATCGCATGTCACTGATTGGCAGATCAACGGTTAGCGAACCGTCTGTATTCCCTAAGAAAGTATAGTTTTTCCCCTGGTTTGGCACCGTTGTCGAGCCTTCGCCGTTTAACAGATTACCACCATCAAAAACGGCACTCGCAATCACTTGATTGACTTGATCACGTAGCGAGATGAATTCTTGATTATAGGCCGCGCGTGAGACCGCGCTAGCAGAAGGGTCAGCGGCCGCGACCGCTTTCTGTCTCATTTGCATGAATAAATCAGAAATTTGCTCGCCTGCCGCCATAGCGACATCGGCAATCGATGATGCGCGGTTCAAACTGGCCGAGACCGCATCATAGGCTGAATTTTCAGAGCGCAACTGCTGGGCCACATTATAGACAGCGCCGTTATCCTTAGCATTGCTGACCTTGAGACCGGTGCTGATGCGGTTCTGGACGTCCATCAGCTCCCGGTTCGTCTTGTTAAGACTGGCTAGGGCGAACAAGGCGCTGGAATTTGTATGTACTGAACCAGGCATCTGAACCTCTTTCGATCAACGGGGCTGCCCTAACGATGCCTCCCGGAAAATCATTCTGCTTTAAGTTGACGAATACGTTGCTTCTTCTTCGTTGAACTAGACTTCTAATTAGGTTACGAAATAATGGTAAACAATTCGAAAACCGAAATGACAATGACAGTTAAAAAGGTATGAAGAAAAATGATCGAAACTATATTCGTTATACATCCTTTTTATGATTTACCTCGGACCTAGGGTCTGTCCCATCTTTTTTGAATCAAAAAAGCGGGATAAACAGACGCGCTCTATCAAATACCTAGACGCGCAACCTGGTTCTAAA
>JBEINE010000066.1:0-14550 GCA_040378245.1 Hyphomonadaceae bacterium
ACGCGCAACCTGGTTCTAAAAGAACCAGACGCGCTCTGGGCAAAGCCGTGAAGCGGTCATCGACAAAAAGGGCCTTGAATGGACCGCGCGATTGCATCGCGCATGTCGTCAATGCTCAAACTCAAAGTGACGTTTTGTCGAAAAGCGCGATACAGTCGCGCGGTCCATTCACACAAGAAAGCCGCCACACGAATTTCACATGGCGGCTTCATGTATGGACTTCACACCTTTAAACCTCAGCCGCCCGTGAGCGCTGCAACCTCGGCTGCAAAGTCGCTTTCTTCTTTTTTCTCAACACCTTCGCCCAGTTTGAACATGGCAAAGCCCGTGATTTCGGCTGCAAAGCCTGCCGCTTTTGCCGTTTCAGCCACGAAAGCGGCCACTGTTTGATCCGGGTTCATGACAAATGGCTGTTGCAGCAACACAACTTCTTCATAGAATTTGCGAATGCGGCCATTGATCATATTCTCAATGACGTTCTCAGGCTTGCCGCTTTCGCGGGCTTGCTCTGTCAGAACCTGACGTTCGCGCTCAACCACGGCTGGGTCCAAATCATCGGTCTTGAGTGACAGTGGTACGGCAGCGGCAATATGCATCGCCACTTTGCGGCCAATATCAGTCGCAATAGCAGCGTCGCCGGTTGTCTCAACACCGACCAACACACCAATACGCCCAACGCCGTCGCCGGTAGATGTGTGGATGTAAGAAGCCACAACGCCCGAGCCAACCGAAACTTTGGCCATGCGGCGCAAAGTCATGTTTTCGCCCACCGTCGCGATCAAGTTGGTCACATAATCATTGACAGTGCCCTCGCCTGCGGGAGCCGGCAAGGCCGCTAAAGCCTCCACGCTATCAGCCTTCAGCGCGAGCTTCGTGATGCTGGTCACAGCATTTTGGAATTGCTCGTTGCGCGACACAAAGTCGGTCTCGGCGTTCAACTCAACCAATACCCCGGTCGTGCCCTCCACCAAAACGCCAACCAGACCCTCCGCCGCAGCGCGGTCAGCTTTCTTCGCCGCTTTGGACAAGCCCTTGGCGCGCAGCCAATCGATGCTGGCTTCGATGTCGCCATTGTTCTCAATGAGGGCTTTCTTACAGTCCATCATGCCAACGCCCGACTTCTCACGAAGGTCTTTAACGAGGGCAGCCGTGATCTCGGCCATGATTATCTCCTGAATTAGTCTGAGTTTAGAGTGGTCCGTGACGATGTCATGCCGGAACAGGACATCGTCACAAAGACCAAAGATTAGCTTTGAGCGGGTTCTTCGAGGACGACCTCAAGCGATTCGGTGACAATGGTTTCAACGCCAACGTCCGTCTCAGTGAATTCTTCAGTAATCTGCGCCAAGACAGGCTCCACTGGGTTTTCCATCGAACCCAAATCATAGCCCGCTGCCGATTGACCTTCAGCCAAACCGTCCAAAGCCGCGTCAGCGATCAAGTCGCAAAAATACTGGATACAGCGCGCCGCGTCATCATTGCCGGGGATCGGGTAATTGACTTCATCTGGATCGCAATTGCTATCGATCATCGCGGCGACTGGAATCCCCAGCTTCTTGGCTTCTTTGATCGCGATGTTTTCTTTGTTGGTATCGATGACAAACATCAAATCAGGAATCCCGCCCATGTCGCGGATTCCGCCCAATGACCGCTCAAGCTTTTCATATTCGCGGGTCAAGTTGAGGATTTCTTTTTTGGTGAGACCTGCCGGCGCGTCACCTTGAACGATGGCTTCTACTTCGCGCATCCGAGCAATAGATTTAGAGATGGTTTGCCAATTGGTCAGCGTGCCACCCAGCCAACGATGGTTGATGTAATATTGAGCGCAGCGCTTGGCCGCTTCGGCGACAGGCTCTGAAGCCTGACGCTTGGTGCCGACAAACAAAACCCGGCCACCTTTTGCGGTGACTTCGCGTACGCGCAGCAAAGCCTGATGCAACAAAGGCACGGTCTGGCTGAGGTCAATGATGTGGATGTTAGCGCGCTCACCAAAGATGAAGCGCTTCATCTTTGGGTTCCAGCGGTGGGTCTGATGACCAAAGTGCGCGCCAACTTCCAACAATTGGCGCATAGTGAATTCTGGTAGTGCCATGTATCTAGTACCTTTTTCCGGCTAGCCTCCGCGAACAGGAGCGGCCCCGGAATGGGTCCGCGCCGGATGGACGGGCCATCACTTCACTGTTGAAAAACAATAGAAAAGGGATCGCCCGCCGCGAGCTCGCGTGCGTGATAGCGGGTTCTTACGGGGGATGAGGCTAAGTTTCAAGGTTTGTGGGCAGTTGAGGGTTTACTTTTGGGCTTTAACAATATCACCGTCGAAATTCAGCTTCATTTGAGGATCATTTTTAGGAAGGGGCATTTCTGCAAGCGAAACCACTCGTAATTTCTCAGTTGATTTTGACCTAATCCCCTTATCATCAGAATATAGCGTGGTGACACCTCTAACTCTTGAAATTGCCAAGATTTGATCATCAAACTTGATGCCACGTTTTTCTTCGCCGCTCTTGCGGTTATTAAGGGATTTAATATGCAATTGCGCAAACTCAAAGGCAGATATTTTATCGAATGCAGAGATTACTAAGACTGCCGACTTTTCCATTATAGATAGCCAGTTTGGTCCGGCAGCGCCGGCCTTAACCAAAATCTCCGCCAAAACTGGGGTCGGCACAATAATCCGGCCTTTAGCTTTCTCGATCTCAGAAACCAACAGCATTATCCGCGCCGCACCATCCTCGATCACTTCTCCGGTCGCTCCGTCGGTCGGCGCCGGAACATCTTTTTCTAGAAAGTAAATCAAAATGTTAGTGTCGACCGCAACAATCAATGGATCATCTCTTCCTATCCGCGTAGCGCTCGAAGCTCTTTCAGAGGGTCCGCTGCTTTGCTCCAACCACTACCACCAACCGCTCGAAGGCTATCAATGACGCCCGACAAAGCAGTATCGTTCAACTGTTCGAACGAAGTAGCAGTAAAGCCATCCAAAACCCAATCGCCATTTTCAAGGCGATAATATTTCCCTTTGCCAAGCAAGCAAATTATTGGTCCGTAGAGGAATTTTGCTAAATCTGCAGCAAGCTCGCGCTTCAAGGTAATATTCCTAACGGTCACATCTCCGTCCTGCAAAATTGCATGCGCGGTCCGGTCTTGCCCTCCAATTCGAACAAGCTGACCTTGCACCGACGCCTCTTGTACAAATGGCCCATGAATAATAGGCTTTGGCCTCGTTCTGCCTTGGAATTGAAGGATTACTGCACCACTCTCGCCGATCAGCTCGGCTACTGCGTTGTCATTCGCAAGCATTTTGTCAAGTTCACTTTGGGCAGTCACTGCTTCGGGAGTTCCTTCACCTATTAATACGGCATTCACACGCTCTCGAACTCTATAGCGAGCCGGTTCATCGACACAAACCGCTAACTTCGCTGAACCTTCTGTTAGGTCTTTAAAGTGGACATTTTCAGCTTCACCCAACAGCTGAGCAAGTTGCTTAACATACTCCGAAAACCGCCCGGCGGGCATACTTCCGAGCGTAAACGCGTCAATTCGAAGTGTATATTCCCGATCCATGTCCATAGTGTCCTCGACCTAGGGTATACCGTCAAGCGATAAGACAGAATTATGAGGTCATTCGAATGATCCATACCCAGCAGCCCTGGCAATTCCATTACTTCTCCCTGTCAATCACCCCTTGGACCAGTTTGTAAAACGCTTCCCGCTTGTCCTCACTATCCCCAGCGATTGCGCGCGGCCAGTTAGAGTTGGATGCGATCACCAGCTTGCGGGCTGGGTCGATAAAAATGCCTTGGCCAAAAATGCCCTGCGCGGCGACACTGCCGTCGTCATAAGTCCACCATTGGAAACCATAGCCGAGCCCAGCTGTACCAATGTCGACCTGTTTGACGGTAGCCATAGCAAACCAATCTTGGGGCACCACTTGCACGTCACCAATTCTACCATTGTTCAGCACAAACTGACCAAAGCGGGCGTAATCGGAGATGGCCGCTTGAATACAGCAACCGCCAATTTCAGAACCTGTTGAATTGAGCAGCCACGTGGCGTCACTGCCCATACCAAATGGCTTCCAGATTTTTTCCTCAAGGTAGGCCGCCAAAGTTTTCTTGGTTGCGGAGGTGACCAGCACGCCAATCAAATTGGTCTCGCCGGTATTATAGGCCCATCTGGTGCCAGGAGGATAAGCACGCGGCAATTTGCGCATATAACTGACAGTCGCATCCATACCTTGATCAGGTTCGGCATTATTGAACTTTGCGACATCCGAATTTGGGTCCTCATAATCTTCATTCCATTTGACGCCCGAGGTCATGGTTAGCAGCTGGCGGATCGTCACATCGTCATAGGCTGAACCCTTGAGGCCGGGGATATAGCTTGAGACCTTATCCTCAAGGCTTTTGATGTAGCCATCCTGGATCGCTGCACCTACCAAAGTCGACGTAAAGCTCTTGGCGACTGAAAAGCTGGTCCAGCGGCCCCCTGCATCAAAATCGAGCCCATAGCGCTCCAACCGCACTTTGCCGTCTTGGATGATCACAATGCCCGCCGTGCGTTGCTCGGCCATATAGGCCTCAAGGCCCGGTATCGAAATTGGGGGGCCTTCTGGCAGAGGATAAGGGGTATCACTTTTTGCAATTGTGTTGGCCTTAGCAAGGTCGGACAATCGGTCAAGCGCGCGAAAAGCGGCGTCGCGCTGGGGGATCGACCAAAACAGCACATCTCTATTAGTGGGCAGCGCCGCAACAACCCCGCGCGTCTCCTTGTCGAGCGACCCGCAGCCGTTACCTAGGCCTATCAGGACAACCGCCAACCCGCCCAATACTATTTTTTTCATGATGTTTCTCCCGCACTTCTTATGCGACCAAAAAAGCACGCTGTGGGGTGGGTGTCAAAGGTTGACCTAAGGCAACAGCGACCTCTATCGCTTGCAGGCTTGCTTTCACACCCTCGGGATCGCGCGCGATCAGCCTGAGATACGCCAAGATCGCACTATCGGCTTGCGTGCGGCCTTGCTTTAGGTCACGCAGGCGACCGAGCGAAGAGTGATAGGTTTTTGAAAAATAGAGCCGCCGTGCTTAATCAGCAGGGCCAGCACACGCCGATAAAGATCAGTCGCCATTAAGCGAAAACGGACTTTAATCGGTCCGCAAGGTAGTGTAATTCTAGGACATTGCCCCTTGCAATGCCGTTCAGTTCAAGAAGTTCAGGTGCCAACGCTCGGACTTCATGGACAATCTCATCAAACGAAGCGGCCTCCACAATAAGGCCCGGCACATCCTCACTCGGCGCCCCTTTTTCTTGCTTACCCCATAACCCCCGCCAAGAACGCCGCCGCGCGCTTGGCCCCCTTCAGCCGCTGCTCTGCCGTCGACCAATCGCCATTCACCACCATTTTGCCATCAGGCCGCAGGCGGAACAGGGCCGGTTGTTTTTGAACCGCTTCGACCAGCTTGATCGGGTCGGGTGCGGCTTCGAGCTTGAAGGTGAGAACAGCGCCCTTGGGGCCAGCATCGAGCTTAGCGATACCGGCTTTGCGGCACAGGGCTTTGACGCTGGCGATCTGGATCAATTGCCGCGCTTCCTCAGGGAGTGGGCCAAAGCGGTCGGCCAATTCGGCGGCATAGCTGTCGCGGTCAGCATCGCTTTCGAGTTCTGATAGGCGGCGATAGAGCGACAGGCGGACATTGAGGTCGGCCACATAATCCTCGGGGATCAACACCGCCACCCCCAGATTGATCGCAGGCGACCATGAGCGTTCAGAAACCACTTCACCGCCTTCGCGATGGCTAGCGACGGCTTCTTCCAACATTTGTTGATAAAGCTCAACACCGACTTCGCGGATATTGCCCGATTGCTCTTCGCCCAACAAATTACCCCCACCGCGCATATCAAGGTCGTGGCTGGCCAATTGGAATCCAGCGCCGAGGCTATCGAGTGATTGCAGGATTTTCAGACGCTTCTCGGCGCTGTCGGTCACAGGCCTTTCCGCGGGTACCGTTAAATAGGCGTAAGCACGGGTTTTTGAGCGCCCGACCCGACCGCGCAACTGATACATTTGCGCCAATCCAAACATATCGGCTCGCCACACAATGAGTGTGTTAGCGCGTGGGATATCCAGACCCGATTCTACGATTGTGGTTGAAACGAGCACATCGTGCACGCCCTCGTAAAAGGCTGTAATGATGGGCTCCATCTGAGTGGGCGGCATCTGGCCGTGGGCAATGGCGAAGGACAGTTCCGGCACCAGCTCGCGCATGAATTGCTCAATCTCAACGAGATGCTCCACCCGCGGGGCGACAAAAAAGGCCTGACCACCGCGATATTTCTCTCGCAATAGGGCCTCGCGGATCGTAACAGGATCCCAAGGCGTTACATAGGTGCGCACGGCGAGACGATCGATGGGCGGGGTAGCAATGATCGTCATGTCGCGAATGCCGGCCAAAGACAATTGCAATGTGCGTGGGATCGGTGTCGCCGACAGCGTCAACACATGCGTGTCCGCGCGCAATTCCTTCAAGCGCTCTTTGTGCTTCACGCCGAAATGTTGTTCTTCATCGACGATGACAAGGCCGAGGTCGCGAATCTTCAGGCTTTGGGAGAAAATCGCGTGCGTTCCAACAACGATGTCGATCTTACCTTCCGCCAAGTCCTGCTTGACTTGAGAGGCCTCTTTAGCCCCCACCATCCGCGATAATTGCGCCACACGGATCGGCCAGCCCCGGAAACGCTCAGAGAAGCCCTTGAAATGCTGACGCGACAACAAAGTTGTCGGGCACACCACCGCCACTTGTCGACCCGTCATCGCCACGACAAAGGCAGCCCGCAACGCCACTTCAGTCTTGCCAAAGCCGACATCGCCACAAATGAGGCGGTCCATGGGATGGCCTGCGGCCAGATCGGCAAACACATCTTCGATGGCCGACAATTGATCGTCGGTCTCTTCCCACGGAAAGCGGGCGCAAAACTCATCATAATCGCCCGAGGGCGGGATAATTTCCTCGCACGTTTTGCTGGCCCGCGCCGCCGCAATGGCGATAAGCGCGCCTGCCATATCTTTCAGGCGCTGTTTGGCTTTGGCTTTGCGACCCTGCCAAGCCGCCCCGCCCAGACGATCAAGCAAGGCGGTGGCTTCATCAGAGCCATAGCGAGACACGAGTTCGATATTCTCAACAGGCAGAAACAACTTATCGCCGCCAGCATAAATCAGCTCAAGGCAATCATGGGGCGCGCCTTGGACATCAAGGGTGCGTAAGCCGTCATAGCGCCCAATGCCATGGTCGATATGGACGACTAGATCGCCGCTCGACAAAGTACCAGCTTCTAGAATGATGTTGGCGGCTTTACGTCTTTTGCGGGCTCTGCCCAGACGCTCACCCAGAATGTCTTGCTCAGACAGGATGGCGTAGCCTTCGGCTTCGAAGCCTTGTTCCAAGGGCAAGACCGCCAGACCAATCATGCCGCTGGGCATCAGTTTGATGGCATCAGCATTGGGCAGGGGAAACAATCTTTCCATGCCATGCTCTTGGAGTACATGGCCTAATCGTTCGGCAGAGCCCTGCGTCCAAGCCGCCAAAATAGGTTGGACGTTTCTGGCAATTAAAGCGTCAACATGGCTATGAACTGCATCCCAGATGTTGATGCCCTCGCTGGCGCGCTCCGTGGCAAAGCTCCGGCCGATCTTGGCACCCGCGTCCAAAACCGGCACGCTAGCTTGGACTTCCGAGAAAGCGATGAGGCGGCGAACATCGCGTGTGCCTAGCAGCCCCTCAAGTTCTGCTATGTCCAAATAGAGGCGATCAGGGGGCAAAGGTTTATAGGGTGGGGTACCCTTTGGCGGAGTGGCTCGTCGAGCTTGGTAATAGTCCTCAACTTGGGCAGCGCGTTCCGTAGCAGCATCCAAGGCATGAACATCCAATGTGATCAGGGCATTGGGGCCCACATGATCAAACAGCGTTTCCATATGTGTGTGAAAAAGAGGTAGCCAATGCTCCATGCCATTGCGCCGGACGCGCTGTGTAACCGCCTCATAGAGCGGATCGCCGTGACCAGCGCCGAACAGCTCAAGATAGCCAAGGCGAAATCGGCTGGCCGATATTTCGTCAAGAATGGCTTCTGAAACCGGTGCCAATACGACTTTGTGCATCTGGTGGATCGAGCGCTGCGTCTCAGGATCAAAACTTCTTATACTTTCGAGCGTGTCACCAAAGAGGTCGAGGCGAACAGGCTCCGGCAATTCGGGAGGGAACAGATCGATCACGCCGCCACGGATGGCAAAATCGCCGCGTTCGCGCACAGTCGCGGTCCTGACATAGCCATTGGCAGCAAAATAGGCTTGTATGGCCGCAACATCGAGATTCTGACCGGGTTGGGCCGAGAATGAAGCGGCCTTAAGAGTGGCGCGCGGAGCGATGCGTTGGAGGAGAGCGGCCCCTGTGGTAACCACCAATAGAGGCGCAGAATCCTCAGTTCGACGGATCAAATTCGCCAATGTTGCCAAGCGCGTGGCGCTAATTTCTGGCGCTGGGCCAACACGGTCATAGGGCAAGCAATCCCAAGCGGGCAGCCGCAGAATTTCAAGTTGGGGCGCATAAAAACTTGCCGAGGCGACAAAACTTGAGGCTTGCGCATCATCGCGCGCAACATACACACTGATACCGCCCCGAAGCACTGCGGCACGCGCAATCAGACCTGCATCATAGCCCTGAGGTGCGCTTGAAACACGGACATTGCCCGCAGCCTGTGCGAGCGTTTCGATGATGGACATGTTCATGAAATTGACTGTCAGCGCCTAAACAAAATGGACGCTGGATATAACTGCGCGCCACAACATTGGCGAGGGACACTCGACAGCTTGCGCCGCTTTTAGGCTGAGCCGACGAATACCACGCCGACCAAGATAGCAGCGTAATGCAGCCCGGCGCCGGCGATCACGTGTCCGTGCCAAATGGCGCGCCGAAACCGAAGATTCTTGCTGGCGTAGAAAATAGTGCCAATCGAATAAACCACGCCCCCCGCAGCTAAAAGCCACATTGCTGCCGCCGGGACGCCTTCAATCATGGGTTTGATGGCAATCAGAACAAGCCAACCCAGAGCAAGATACAAACCCACCCAAATGCCCTTCCCAAGACCTGGCAGGAAGACTTTGCCCAAAATACCAAGGGCGGCGAGCGACCACACGGCCGTGGTCATGCCCACAGACCACGCACCTTCCAAGGCTTGGGTCGTAAAAGGGGTGTAGCTGGCGGCAATCATCAGAAAAATGCCGGCATGGTCAAGCCGACGTAAAATTGGCCGCCAATCAGGGCGGGAAAAATTATAGGCCATTGAGAATGACATCATGGCAATCAAGCCAAGGGCGTATATTGAAATGGCTGTGACTTGGCCGAGCATGCCATGACTGACCGCCAAGCCCAATGCTAGGCCGCCACCAAACAAGGCCAAACCCAGTCCCGTGATATGCACAATCAAGTCAGCGCGGCGGGCCCAAGCCGAGGGATAATGATCTAAAATAAAGTCCATGCGTTGTATTATCACAAATTTGTGTAATGGGTAAAGCTGATTTTTGGCCCCCGCTTCACTTTGTACGTCGAATTGTTTCAACTGTGAATTGCATGTTTTGCAAGTTTGACAGAACCGAGCTTTCAAAGGCTTTCGGCACAGGCTTTTGGCCGACAATCCAATAATAGACATCCCAGTCTGCCTGATCCAGAAGGGCTTCAAACGCATCTAGCCCTGCGTCATCTTGGTCGCGCAAACGCGTATCGGCGAATGTCCCCATCAGGAAATCATGCTCGCGAAAACCCCTGCGCCAAGCGCGATAACGAAGTTGCTTGATACGGGTTTCGCGGTCATTCATCTAAATCCCTCCAACTTCCAGCGATATAACTCAGATCGTCAGGATTGGCAGCCTTGACTGCAGCCAATGTTAGTCCTTGAGTGTGAGCCAAATTGGGGCTGGGTCAGATGAGCCAATCAAGAGCGCGAAACTCTATCTTTATTACCGGCGCGGGGTCTGGAATTGGCCGCGCCACGGCAAAACTTTTCGCTAGTAGGGGCTGGTTTTGCGGTCTTTATGACGTGAATTCTGCCGGCAATACAGAAACGGCCGCTGACTTGCCCGCCGATAGTTTTTGCACGGGTACATTTGATGTTCGCGATCGCGATGGCTGGTCAAAGGCTGTTCATGAGTTTGGTGCCGCTACAGGTGGGCAGATGCACGCCTTATTCAATAATGCCGGCATTGGCCGTTATGGATGGTATGAGGATATTCCCCAGGACGATGCGGACCTTGTAATTGACGTCAACCTCAAAGGGGTCATGAATGGCATTTATGCATCCTTGCCGCTCCTTGAGGCCACCTCGGGAGCCCGCATCGTGAATAACGCGTCCTCCGCTGGCTTTTTAGGCGCGCCGCAATTAGCGGTCTATTCGGCGAGCAAGTTTGCCGTACGCGGCTTAAGTGAGGCCTTGGACGTCGAGTTTTCAGAAAAAGGTATTCGCGTCATCGCCTTGTGCCCTTGGTTTATCGACACACCAATTCTCGATACTGGGCAAAACAACGGCGCCAGCGATCACATGCGCGGCAGCCTCCAAAACCTCGACATCTATCCCGTTGCTTTGGCCGCTGAACGGACATGGGACGCCTTTCACGGCGATGCTGGTCTCGTCAAAGTCGGCAAAGCCGCTGATCGCGTGCATTTCTTGAGCCGCTTCTTCCCGGGCTTTCTGAAGAAGCAATTACTTAAGGAATTGGCTAAGCGATAAGGTTCAATACGGACGACCACGTGGCTAAACATGGGACCTTGGCATCAAGTCCCAAAAAGCCCCTGCACCAGGTCTGGCCAGGGGCTTTTGATGACCATTTTTGCTTACAGAAGTCGCCTTGGGCGATAAAACACGTGGCCGCCAATGCTCGCAACTCGCCGATATACGCGCGACCAACTGGGTTCGACAAAATGTGCATGGAAATGGGTAGCTCCCATAGCCACGCTCGGACGCCAACCGTCGACGACACGTTCTGATATTTCATTCGCGCGTTGCCATTGCAGCCCTGACGGAGCCCGCTTAGCTGAACACGCCCAAGAAAATTGGCAGACCCTTGCATTGCGCTGATACACCACGCCACAAAAAGTGTTGGGATAGGCTTTTGAAGCGACCCTGTTTGCGACCACTTCGGCGACTGCCTCTTGGCCGCGACGGGGCTCACCCTTCGCTTCGTAGTAAATTGCCTCAGCCAGACACCTGATCTCACGCGCGCGGGCAGAAGACTCTGACCGCGGTTGAAGAGATTTTGGTGCACCCTGGGATTGGGTCGTGGTTATGTCGGCATCAACCTGTGGCTTTTCGCCAACAGATTCTGCATGAGCGGTGGCGCTGAGGCTTGCCACCAAACATACAGTTCCAAGGATGATCGCAGCATCACGCGCGAGGACCCTCAGAAGGCCGGTCTGTCCCGACTTCATGTCCTCTTTATGACAGAAGGCAGCCCCAGCCGCAAACTTAAAATCTCAGCCCGCCAGCAAGAATCGGTTGCTGTCACGGTTGAACGTACAATTAATTTAACGCTTATAGATAGTTACCTGATGAATGATTTTTTGCATAAAACCTATGTTCAGCGGCATTAATCACATCTTTTGCATAGAATCAGTCGTGGGCGTCCCCGCCACTCAAAGTCACTTTTGAGCCAGATTCCGAGATCACAATGATCTCTGGGGATAGATTTGCGCGACCAGCTGTTGGGCGTTAGGCCTCACAAGCTGGCTGCACTGGCCTCTAAAGCCCGAAGCGAATTTGATCGGCCCAAAAGCGCTCAAGACGTGTTAGAGTCTTGTTTGAGGCTTCCAAGTCTGGCATCTCGACGCCCCCGACGGGTGTCAATGTCGCTGCATGACGGTCAAACATTCCGCTCAATTGCGCCCGTAATGTCGCGCCGGATTTGGTTAGCCTTAAGCGAATTTGGCGCTTATCATGCACTGATTTACCGCTCTCGACATAGCCTAGTTCATGAAGTTTCTTGAGATTGTAGGAAACATTGGAACCCAAATAGAAGCCGCGCGACTTAAGTTCGCCTGCTGACCATTCCTGATCGCCAATGTTGTAGATCAGCAACGCCTGGATAGGAGTCAGATCATCGTGACCGGCACGGTCAAGATCGTCCTTCACAACATCCAATAACTGGCGGTGGAGGCGTTCTACCAATGATAACGCGCGCTGATACTCGCTGACGCAGTGTGTTGTATCCGATCTCTCGGATGCATTTTCTTTTGCTAAACTCACCATGACTTTTTCTCCGGTCGTATTCTTCGAGCCTTGGAGAAACATTAAACGAAAATTTCTAATATCAAATTAAAGCGACGTTTATTCTTTCCTAAGCATATCTATAATACCCGAAAAGTCACGTTCTGAACTATAGTTACTCACATATTTACTATAAATCTCTTCTGCTTTTAGCGCCATAGAGGCTGTTAGGTTACAGGATGAAGCGGCTTCCAAGGCAAGCCGTACGTCCTTCAACATCAAGCCTCCGGCAAAGCCGTCCGCAAAATCTCGGTTAGAGGGCGCGCTCGCCACCAAACCAGCTACGGGCGCATAAGATGTCATACTCCAGTTTTGTCCTGAAGATTTCGATGCAATGTCAAAGAACGACTGGGCATCAAGGCCAAGCTGCTCAGCCAATAAGAAGGCTTCACAGGTTCCGATCATCGTTACGGCTAGAAGCATATTGTTGCAAATTTTGGCCGCTTGACCGGCGCCAGCATCGCCAGCTCGGATAACGGCCTTCCCCATTTGGGCTAACAGAGGTTCGCCGCGCTGGAAAGCCGCCCTAGTACCACCGACCATAAAGGTCAAAGTGCCGTTGGCTGCAGCGGCTACGCCGCCCGAAACAGGCGCATCGCACATCTCAAGTCCACGCGTCGACGCTTCATGAATCAAGAAGCGTGCGTCATCGACTGAAATCGTGGAACTGTCCAACAGTAATGAGCCAGGCCTGCAATGATCAAAAACCCCACCCTCACCTGCATAGACGGCCCTTACATGGCTACCCGCTGGCAACATCGTGACAACAAAATCAGCGTCTCGAACCGCATCCTGCACGCTATTGGAGCCGATGCAGCCAGCGGCCTGTGATTTTTCAACGGCCTTCTCGTTCAGGTCAAAGGCCCGAACCACCAGCCCCTTCTTGGCCAAATGTGCGGCCATTCCGCCCCCCATGGCACCGAGCCCGATAAAAGCGACTTGGGTCATGATAGCGGGGTCCATTCATCTTCTGGGTCTAAGGGCGCAAAGATATCTGCAAGCATAGCGGGCGTTACACCGGCTAATGTCGATGGATTCCAAATTGGGCTATGGGTCTTATCGATAATGACGGCGCGAACGCCAGCTTGGAAATCGTGTAGCCCTACAACGCGGCACCCGATCCGATACTCCATCTTCATATTGTCACAAAAGCTCAAGGCTTTTGCGCCCAGACGCATCTGTTGTAATGCCACCTTCAGGGTCTGAGGGGACTTTGTTTGTAAGGTGGCAAGTTGGGCCAAGGACCAGTCAGAGGCATCTCTTGCTAAGGCCGCAAAGATGTCCTCCACGCTGTCATGAGCAAAGCAGATGCTGATTTTGGCAAGGGCCTCATCATGAAGTTCTAAGCATGGCGGCGCGTCCTCCGCCATCGCTGCCAAACCGGAGGACAATGCTGCGACAGGCTCATGAGTGCTCGCCGCCCCTGCAATCTGAGCTTTCAACGCCCCGATTAAATCGTGAGGCAGATAATGGGTTGCGACCCCGGAGCGGACTGCATCCCCCGCTTTGAGCCTTGTTCCTGTTAAGGCTAACCAAATGCCAGTTTGTCCGTGAAGACGGGGCAGAAACCAGCCACCGCCTACATCCGGGAATAGCCCAATACCCGTTTCGGGCATGGCAAATAGTGTGCGCTCAGTCGCGACCCGAAATGGTGCATGAACCGACAGTCCAACGCCCCCGCCCATTGTGACGCCATCCATGATCACGATTATAGGCTTATTATAGCCAAAAATCAGATTGTTGAGCCGATATTCGGCGTGGAAGAAGGCGCGCGCTTCAAGGCCATCACCAGCGCCGCTGGCGGCTAGCATGGCAATATCGCCACCGGCACAAAAGCCGCGCGGACCACTATGGTCCAGCAAAATCAGGGTAACCCTCGGATCATCGCGCCAAGCCAGCAAGGCACTTGTCAGCGACTGCACCATTTCGGTGTTGAGGGCATGAAGCGCGGCCGGGCGATTGAGCGTCAGTCGCCCAAGATTTCCATCAACGCAGGCGATTACATAAGGTGTGTCTGAGGCACTGTGTTCCATCCGGTCCTCTTAAGCCCTGCTTGGGGTCTGTCCCGTCTTTTTTGAATCAAAAAAGCGGGATCAACAGACCTTAACTCAGATACCTCGACGCGCAACCTGGTTCTAAAAGAACCAGACGCGCTTTAACTCAGATACCTCGGCGCGCAACCTGGTTCTAAACGAACCAGACGCGCTTTAATTCAAATACCTCGGCGCGCAACCTGGTTCTAAA